>JBEKWZ010000361.1:0-4688 GCA_049512555.1 Candidatus Sulfotelmatobacter sp.
TGCCACAGCCTACATTTACTTGCGGCCCAGGAGGCGGATTCTCGAGGTGAAGGAGCGGCCTTGGCAGGCGGCGAAGGTGGGTTGGGGGTTGGTGAGGTCGATGACGTTGTCGACTACGTAGGGGTTGCAGCGGTCGGTGATGTTGTCAAACCCGCCGCGGAGGGCGAGGTAGTAGCCGAAGAGGTGGAAGCGCTTTTCGAGTTGCAGGTTGAGGGAAAAGTAATATGGGTAACGGTCGGCGCCGGGCGGCGTGATTAGTTCTTGCTGGTCGTTGAGTTCGGCGAAGGGGAATCCGGTGCGGGCTTCGGCGGAGTAGGCAAGTTCGAGTTGATGAATCACGGGCAGTTTGAAGAAAGGGACGTATCCCCAGGTGAGGAAGCGGTTGGGAGTGTCCCAGGGATACGGGCCGGGTTGCTGGAGGCTGAGGATGGGGCTGTCGACGTTGAAATCGAGAGCTTGATTGGAGTGGGCGCTGGAGCGGGTGTAGGAGCCCATGATCATGTAGCTTTCGCGGAAGTTGCGGCGGAGAGTGAGTTGGAAGGCGGTGTAGCGGTCATCGCGCGAGTTTTCGAGAGTGAAGTTGCCGCCGAGGGTTGAGTCGGTGTTGTAGGCGAATGCGCGACTGCCGTGGCGTTCGAGGAATTCGGCTTTCAGATAAATGGCGGCGGGGAGTTTGTGTTCGAGGCCGAGGCTCCAGTTCACAAAGCGCGGGGCTTGGAGCGTGCTGCTGTTGACCGCGAACGTGGTGGTGACGGGGCCGGTGGTCACCACACAGTTCGCGGTGCAGGTGGGATCGGGGATGGAGAAGAAAGTATCTTGCCGGGTGCCGGCGTAGGGGCGTGCGATCAGGAAGATGGGCGTGGCGTCATAGACGAGGCCGATTCCGGCGGAAAGTTTGGTGTCGCCGGAACTGTCGAGGACGTAGGTTCCGGCGAGGCGGGGAGAGACGATGGCCTGGCGGATGATTTGGTCCCAGTCGAGGCGGACGCCGGGTTCGACGAGAAAGCGGTTAGTGACGCTCCAGCGGTCTTCGGCGTAGGCGCTGGCTTCGGTGTTGAATTGGTCGTGCAAGGGCGCGGCGCCAAAGGTGGAGTAGCGGGTGCAGGGGAAGGTGGCGTCCTGCGGGGCAGTGAAGCAGATGTCGGCGGGCTGAGCGGTAGTGACGGCGGAGGTTAAGTAGGAGATTGGCTGGCGCGCGAACTCCGCGTCGTAGAAGAGGCGGTCGAGATCGACGCCGAATTTGAAATCGTGGCGGCCGTGCCATTGGCGAGGGGGCAGGTAGAGATTCGTCAGGGCCTGCCAGCGGCGGGCGCGGGTTAGTTCGGTCAAGTAATAGTTGCCGAAGGCGGTGTCGGGCGTGGGTTCGTAGGCGGCGGTTCCGTACGGAGTTAGATGTGCGTCGTATTGGTCGAAGGCGAATCCGGCTTCGAGGAGTTCGCCACCGGGGAAGTAGTGCTGGTCTTTGGCGCTGGCGATGTAGGCGGATGCTTCATTCTTGGGAGTGGTTAATTGCGGACTGAATGGAGAGAGAAGTCCGTAGTCGTCGTGAATGTGGTTGACGAGAAAACTGGTGGTGAGAATGTTGCGGGCGGTGAGGTTGGTTTGAAATTTGGTGAGATTGCCGAAGCGCAGGACGTGGTCGTTGTCGGCGCCGACCGGGAGTTCAGTGTAAATGATGTTGTCGTACTCGCCGTCGAAGGCGTTGTAGAACCAGATTTTTCCCTTGTCGATTGGGCCGGAGAAAGTGAAGCGCGGGAGAAACTGGTCGAAACGCCATCCGTGCTTGTCTTGCATGGACGGAAGGAAGTCGGTGGCGTAGAAACGGTAGTGGTCGTCGCCGATGCCGGTGTTGAGGCTAAGCAGGCCGCCGGATCCTTTGCCAGCTTCGGCGGGCTCGCGGGAGGGCTCGACTTTTATGGAACGAAACGCGTCAGTACTGACGCGGACGAGAAGGAGTCCGTTGGCGGGTTGGGTGACGTTGAAGCCGTCGAGCAGGGTGACGGTCTGGTAGGTTTCGGCGCCGGCTACGTGGGGCTGGCCGTTCTGGTCCTGCACGACGCCGGGAATGAAGTTGAGGGCGTTGCGGTAATCGTTGGTGGCGGGATAGACGATGTTGAGGACGTCGAGGCCGCTAATGGTTTCCTGAGCGGAGATTTGCGCGGGGTCGATGGCGGGAGGAGATTCGTGGACGTCGACGACTTCGCGGACTTCCTGCTGGTGCGAGATGGCGACTTCGATGCTCGACGTTTGGGTGAGTTGGACGCTGGGCTCGACTAGCGCGTAGAAACTTTCTTTTTCTACGAGGAGTTGATACTGGCCGGGAGGGAGTTGGGGGAACTGGCAGCGTCCGGTGAAATCGGTCTGGCAGCGCAGAGGCGGCTGCGGCGGGGATTCGAGTTGGACGCGGGCGGAGGGGACGGCGACTCCGTTTTCGTCGATGACGGTGATGGTGGGGACGGATTGAGCCGCGGCTGTGGTGAGCAGGACGAGAGTGAGGAGGAGAGCACGCATGCGGTCGGAATTATTCTACGGTGGGATGCAGCGGGGGGATGGAGTTTTCGGCAGGCAGCCGAGCTGCGCTCGGCCAGTCCGGGTCTGAGACCCGGACCCACACAAAAGGCCGTCAGTTGTGGCGTGGGCGAGGAAAGCAGGTTCCTCGACTCGCGCGAAGTGCGCGCTCGCTCGGAATGACAATGTTTTTGGGAGACTCGTAAGATTCTGCTCGCTCGGAATGACAACTTCTTTTTTTTGAAATGGACTCCAACAGAAACTTAGGCGCGGCTGGCGAGGTATTCGCAGACGCGGTGGATGGTGTCGCGCTGGCCTTCGTTCAGGGTGAGGAATTCGAATCCGTAGCGCAGGCCTTGGCGGTAGCGGACGATGGCGCGAACTTTGATGGGATAGGGCGCTAGGGGCAGGGGAATTTCGAGAGTGACGATCTCGCCGGTTTCGAGACTGCCGGTGAGAGTGGCGCCAATGCCGTCCTGACCCATTTCGGTGGAGCGTCCCCAGCAGGTGCGGAACTCGCCCGCCTGAAACATTTTGACTTGCAGGCGGACGTCGAGGATGAAGCGGGGAAAGCGGCGAGTAAAAGTGACCTTGCCGGCGGGTGCTGTGGCGGGCAGGCGCGTGCCGCTTCCGGCATCGCCGCCTGCGGCGGCTGCGGCTTGCGCTTTCTCTTCGGGAACTTTTTCTTCTTTGCTCATGCCAATCTTGTGGTCATGCAAATCGTTAATCGATGCTAATTCCCGTGCAGCGGGTAGCCGGGCTCGAGCGGGAGTTTCCCGGCAACCTTTATGACTGCGACGCTGCTGTTAATGGCGTAGACGTCCACGACGCCGATGGCGCCGGGAATGGACGCGACCCTCTCGACCAGATCTTCATCGGAATCGACGATCATGACCGCCGGGTGACCGGGGCGTCCGTGATTGGCCGCGAAGATGAGATCTTTCACCTGCGCGTCCGGAAGTTCATAGACTTTTTCCAACAGTATTTTCATTTCCGGCGCCGACGGATTGCGCATAATGAAAGTGACCGCCTTGCCGTCAGGCCAGTGTCCGGTTTGTCCTTTGCAGACTTTCACGAGATCGGGCAGAGTGATGGACGATACGGAGTTGACCTTGTTGGACACGATCGCGAGATCGCGGGCCGCCGCCAGGGTGACGCTGGCGATGAGAAACAGGACGACGCTTAGGGTTCGACGGTGGAACACACGCTCTCTCCGGCACGGCGAAATGGGCCTTGCAGTGATTTTATGCAAATTGGGCACCGGCTCAACGGTCACTAAGGTCATGTACCTTCGGAGACAACGGAGGAGAATGCCGGTGGCCGGGCTGTGAGGGGATTGTCGCGGGAAGAAGGGCCTGTTCACGGGGTTTAGAGGGGCTGCCGGTGGGAGACGATTTTCGTGCGGGCCCAAGAAGAACCTGAGGCGGAGTTGATCTGTTAACCGGAAAGCAAACATCGAAATCGCAGAATCGCTCCCCGGCGGGCACAAGTCGCGGGGGGCTTGGCAAGTCGCGGGGGATAGGTTAGGCTATGCCTTCTCCTTGGTACGAAGATCATTCGGTACGAGGATTACTCTCCCATGACGAATCGAGTCGCCTACGGTCCACACGATTTTCAACAGATGTGCAAGCACGCCGAGCGAGACCACGAGTCAAAAAAACTTGTGGTGCTCATGGAACGCGTGAAGAGGCAGATCGCGGAGCGCCAGATTCTGGGCGTGAACGCGGATGCTTCGAAACCTCCGGTCGGGGCGACCAGTGTTGAATCCGTATTGCGGCTGACCAGCCGCTCGGCTCCGCTGGAGAGATAATCGCCGGAATGGATGTTACTGATCTGTTTTTTCTCTGCTTGTCTGCTCGAACCCCTGATTTTCCTGATACCCACGGCGAGGAAAACTTTTCTCTTGGCATGCGGCGGTTTTGCGCTAGAATGAGCGGGCTTTCGGAGGGCTTGTCTTCTACCGTTGGCGAGTCCGCTGTGCCTTCCCCCAGGAGGTAGTAGATGTACCGGCCTTACTCGAGTTCACAAGCGGATTTCCGTCCGCTTGCGGATGTGCAGTCTCAGCTGCGCGACCTCACCCAGGATTTCACAACTTCGTTCAACACAGGCAACTACTATCAAGCCGCAACCCTGTTCGCCAGTGATGGCGTGCTGATGGCTCCTCAATATGAGGGCGCTTA
>JBEKWZ010000362.1:0-4681 GCA_049512555.1 Candidatus Sulfotelmatobacter sp.
GATGCCGCGGAGGGCATCGAGCGTCTTCCTGGTGCGCACGCTCACGGCAAACGCGAAGGAACCCCGCGCGAAGGCCTCCATGGCCGCCAGCGTGCCTGGGGAAAGGCCGGGCGAGCCTTCCAGCTTCGCTGCCATCGAGTCGGGATCGTCGGTCGGGTTCTGATCGGGAGCCACTTGACCCACCACCAGCGTCTTCGCGGCAGCCTCCCGCAGAAGTTTCGGATCTGTGGTGAAGCCTTGCAGCAAGCGCAGGCGATCCCCCATCAAGAACACCGCGACCGGCACGTCCGCTGGAATCGAGGCCAGCATCTTCACCATCTGCTGGTGCACTTGCAGTTGCGACTCGAGATCGGTGTTAATCCCGTCAAACAGCAGGACTGTCGGGGGCACCGAGGCACTCTGTTGGTTGACAAGATTGCTGTAGATTCCCGCTGGCAATGCCGCCGCCTTCGCGCTGGCGCTCCTCAACTCCGCCCAATTCATCGCGCGAAAATCTGAGATGGTCTGCGCATGATGATCCCGCTTGGGCGGAATCTGTTCTGAAATCTCGAAGTCTTTGGCCGTCAACCCCGGCACGGGATGCCCCTGATGATCGCGCACCACCACTTCCAACGAGACCAGACGTGTGGTGACCTTAATTGTGGAGACGGGAGCGTTGTTGGCCTGGGACTGGATGGTTGAAGACGGGTTAGCCGAAGACTGACTGGCAGTGTCCGTCGCGGGCGGCGCAGGTGAGGAGTTCGCCGCCTGTCCGGCAAGTTGAATCGACAGGGCCAAGACTACTCCAAGCACAACGAGTCGGCCAGATCGGCGCGCAAGAGTCCATTCGAATCCCATCAAATCCTCCGCCTCGACGCACATTCTAACGTTGAGCTGGCGATTGACCTTCCTAAGCAGATCCTTCTAGCGGCCGGCTGCTTGCGCGGCGGCCGCCATCGGAATCGCAATCTTTACCGAGTCGGGCTGCGTCCACACCGGTTTACCGCTGGTCAAGTCGAGTCGGTTCATCGTGATCTTTAATTGCTGATGGTCTACCTCGACCTGCAGGTAGTGATAGTTCACTTCCTTGCTCTGGAAAGGATCGTCCGGAGCCCGTTCAATCGGATACGCGTGAGCCGCGCCCCCGCCCGAGACGAAGTACGTCACTCCTCCATGCTCGTGGCGCTCATAGTTATGGACGTGCCCGGAAAACATGATCATCCTGAAGCGAGCGTGGGCCTGGCGCTCTTCCAGCATTTTCCCCAGTGCCTGCTCGGTCTTCCGCGCGGAGTGGCCGCCACCAAGCATCTTCATGTCGGAGGAACTGGTGTAGGGCGGATGGTGGTCCATGACGAACACGAAATCAACGTCTGCCGGGACATGATCGAGTTTATCGGCCAGCCACTGCCCCTGCGCACCCGAGACTTCATCGAACGAGCTGTCGAGAACCAGAATCAGCGTATTGGCCGCGCGCACGGAATAGTAGCGGCTGTTCTTCAAATCAGGAAAGCGCTCAAAGTAGTTGCCCAGCGCAATTTTTTCGTCTCCGTGCAGGTCGTGATTGCCCAGAGCGGGATAGACCGGGATTTTCTTGTCGCGCCAGATGCTGGTTTCGCTGTCCCAGACTTTCCAATCGCTCGTGTCGTAGCCGTTGTAAACAATGTCGCCCGTGAAGCAGATGAATGCCGGGTTGGTGTCAGCAATGGCCTGCACCAGCGCCACGCGCACCGGGGGATTGGCCGCTTCCGTGTCTTTCGGATCGTGGAAGCGCGTGTCACCGTAAGCCACGAAATGAAATGGAGTTTTGACGTCGAGTTGCAAATCAGCCGTCGAGGTTTGCGCGCTGGACTTCTTACTGCAGCAACTCAGCGCAAGCAGGGTTACGGCCGTGAACAACACAACCACTGCTTGCGCGAAAGGCGTGCGTTTCGAACTCATGGAGGAAAGCCCCGTTTCCGAGATTAACTCTTATTGTCCAATATTGTCCCACGACCAGTACTTCGAATTGTCCAAAATGCTGCTTCAGGGAACTCTGGCTCACATTCCGAGCAAGTTGAGATGCAGTTTGGCGTATCCGTGCTCTTGCGCCCACAGGTTGAGCGGGACCGAGGCCAGCTCGTCGACGAGTGGTTCGGCGAGGCCGTTCTTGGTGAGGTCGATCGTCTTCATGTAGGTGTGGCAGGCGTCGCAGCACTCGACGCGGATGTAAGGCAGTTCCTCGGCAGTGTAGACCGGGAGCTTGGCGTGATCTTCCTGACCGCATCCGGGACAGACAATGCGACGGAACTCCCACTCTGCAAGACAGAAACCGCACAGCAGGCTGCGGCGGCCGCCGTCGCCCAGCGGGCGGAGAACCCCGAGCGCTGGTTTGCGATTGCAGAAGGGACACAATGAAAGGGTGTAGCCCTCCGATTGCAAGCGGGCGCGAGAGCGCAGCAATTCGGCGCAGGGCTGAAGAAAAGCAAGCATCAGGAATTCCTGAGGCTCGGCCGGCGCATCCACGTTGTTCCAGCAGTGCATGAACAGGGCAGACCAGGAATCAACGGGCAAGTTGCGCAAAGAGTGCGCAACCTGGACGAGGGTTCGCGGGGCCTTTTCCTCGATGAGAGAAAGGAATGCGGGAAAATTGGCGAGGAGCGGGTTGGTAGCACCTACATCTTGCTGGCCGAAGAGCAGGCGGGACGCCTGCTCGACAGCTGCCGGGACGCCAGCGCTACTCTCGTCGAGCCGTTGATAGACGCCTTCCTGGAAGTGCGCTAGGTGGATATAAAAGCCGAGGATCTCGGCGGCGAAAGAGTGCTGAACGGCAAGACGTTCGGCGCGCCGGATGCGCTGCTGCCAGGGAGTATTCGCCACCGGGCGATTATCAGGCTTCGATTCGAATCCCTGCAACCTAGCGGTCGGGAGTTTCATCATCAAAATGCAGAGAATCCTCGTTGACTGTAACCGGCTGTGAGGATTATAGTTTCTGGAAATTTGGGGTGCAGTCCGCTCGGCTTTGAAAGATGTGGTCGGAGGATGCGCAATGGAACTCTCCCGTAGAACCTTCCTTAAAGGCGCTCTCGTCGGTGGAGCGGGTTTTTCTCTCCTGGGCTTCGATCTGACGCCCGCAGTTGCACAGCTCAAAGAACTCAAAATTGCGCGCGCGACTGAGACCCGATCTACCTGCCCGTATTGTTCCGTGAGCTGTGGCGTGCTCATTTATACGATCGGCGACAAGGCCAAGAACGTGACGCCGCAGGTGATCCACGTCGAGGGCGACCCAGACCATCCTATTAATCGCGGAACGCTTTGTCCTAAGGGGGCATCGCTCGAGCAGGACATTCTCAACCCGCGCCGGCTGCTCAAGCCGCAGGTGCGGCGGCCCGGCTCCGATCACTGGGAAGACATTGCCTGGACCCAGGCCATCGACGAGATCGGCCATTGGATCAAGAACACGCGCGACAACACCTTCATTGAGAAGGACGCGCTGGGACGAACGGTGAACCGCTGCGAAAGCCTGGCATGGATCGGCGGCTGCACCGACACCAACGAGTTCAACTATCTCGTGGTGAAAACCATGCGCGCGTTGGGGTTGACCTATATAGAAAACCAGGCCAGGGTTTGACACGGCCCCACGGTCTCAAGTTTGGGACCAACATTTGGACGCGGGGCCATGACCAATGGCTGGGTCGACATCAAGAACACCGACATGATGTTGATCATGGGTGGGAATCCCGCTGAGAATCATCCTTGCGGCTTCAAGTGGGCGATCGAAGCCAAACGCACACGCAATGCCAAGATGATCGTGGTCGATCCCCGCTTTACGCGCACGGCCGCCACTTCCGATTTGTTCTGTCAGATTCGCGCCGGAGCTGACATCGCGTTTCTGGGCGGAATGATTCACTACGCACTCGAGAATAACCGCATCGCCAAGGAATATCTCGTCAACTACACCAACGCCGCCTTCATCGTGAAGGAAGGCTTCAAGTTGCCCGAAGATGGCTTGTACTCTGGCTTCGACGCCGGCTCGCAAACTTACGATCGCTCCTCGTGGACGTATGAGTACGGCAACGATACGGGAGGAGTCACTCCGGCTCCAGCGGCCGCGCCGGCCCCCGCCGCACCCGCGGGAACTGCACCGCCAGTGGGATCGGCAAAGCCCTTACCCACGCTGCCGCCTAAAGTTGCTTACGACCTGACCTTGCAGCATCCGCGATGCGTGTTTCAGTTGTTGAAGCAGCAGTATTCGCGCTACACGCCAGAGATGGTCGAGCGCATCACCGGCATCCCGAAAGATCAGTTCCTGAAGGCCGCCGATACTTTCACCTCCGTCCGCAAAGATGGCGACATGAAGAAAGTTGCCACGATCCTGTACGCAGTGGGATGGACGCAGCACAGCTTCGGCACGCAGATCATTCGCACTGCGGCCATGCTGCAGTTGTTGCTGGGCAACGTGGGGCGCGCCGGGGGCGGCGTCAACGCTCTGCGCGGCCACTCCAACATTCAAGGCGCAACCGACATGGGCGGAGTGTTCGACAGCCTGCCTGGCTACTTGAAAGTGCCGAATCCCACCGACACGGACCTGGCCGCCTGGTTGAAGCGGATCACGCCAATTGCATCGAAGCCGGCGCCGTGGGATACGTTTAACTACTATTCCAACACGCCGAAGTTTGCCGTGTCTTACCTGAAGGCCCTGTTCGGCGATGCGGCCACCAAAGAA
>JBEKWZ010000363.1:0-4672 GCA_049512555.1 Candidatus Sulfotelmatobacter sp.
TATCCCGCGTGTAATTCAGGTCGATGAGGAGGGCATCGTAGGAATCAGTCGACAGCGCCTCACGAACTAGAGCCGGGGACTTGGCGGTCTCCACTTCGTATCCCTGCGGGCGCAGCAGAAGCTCAATAGCTTCGAGAACGTGCTGTTGATCGTCGGCGGCCAAAACCCGAGGCCGGTCGTGGCTGCTGCTCGTGGACGCCGCGAGGCGGTCTCCGGTTTTGGTCGTAGTCTGCATGAGATTAGTTTAAGGGTTCTGAGCGGGTGTGGTTCCGCTGACCGTGCCGCTCACTGCGTCCTGCAGCCGAATGCCATTATGCTCCAGAGTCGCGCCGGTGGCACGGTCAAGTTCAACTTTCGCTTTTTCGAACACGGTCATCGCGTTGACTAGATCCAGTTCCGCGAGGGACAGGTCGCGTTGGGCAGACAAGGTTTGATAGCTCGATCCCGAGCCCAGGTCTTGCTCTTTCCTGGTGATATCGAATGTACGCTGGGAGAGGTCGCGGGCTTTGCGCGCAGCCTGCACCCGCGCTCCAGTTTGCTCGACCGCGTATTGCGCGTTGCGGACCTCGATGCGAACCTGTTTCTTCAGTTGCTCGAGGCGCAACTCCGCCTGGCGGTATTCCAATTCCGACCGGTACTGATCGGCTTTTGCCACACGGTTGCGGAGCGGAACATTCAGGTTCAATCCTACATAGTAATCGGGAGCGGAATTGTTGAAGGTGTTGGTAAGTGCTCCGGAAAAATCGACCGGCACACTGGACGTGCAGTCGGTGCCGGAGCAGAGTGGGTTGAGGGGACCGGCCAAGCCGGAGCCTCCGTAGAAAGCTACCAAGGCAAGCGACGGCAACAGGGCATTGCGCGCGGCTCTGCGGCTGATCTGCCGGTTCACCAGGTCGATGTCAGACTCGGCCAATTCCGGCCGATCGTGCAACGCGATCGCAATCAGGTCCTGAATCGCCTGGCTGGCCTGGGCCTGGCTGCCTTCCATTCGATCGGTGGGAATCACCGGCATGGCTTCCAGCGCAGGATCGTCAAGGCTCTTGGTGACAGCGTTCTTGATCAGAGTCTCCTGTAGTTGCAGGCTGGTACGGGCCACGGTCAAATCCTGATCGCGCTTGGAAACCTCCGCCTCGGCTCGCAGCACGTCCATCTCCGGAATGCTTTCCAGTTGCAATTGCTTGCGGGCGTTGTCCAGAGTTTGTTGGGCAAAAACTGAAGATTTTTCGTTGACCTGCGTCTGTTCATACGCGCTAACCAGGTCCCAGTAAATATTTTCGATCTGGGTCACGGTGGCGATGACCTGGTCTTTGAAGGCAATGTCGGAAATCTTCTTATTGTTGTTGGCAATGCGGAGATAGCGTAAATTCGGACCGAACCCGAATCCGGCAAGAAGTTCCTGCTGGAACGCGACACGATACTGGGAGCTTAAGGCCGGCGACAGGTTGGTAAAGATGCTGTTCGTGGTCTGACGTGCGTTGTTGAAACTGACGGAAAGACTTGTGCCGGTAGCAAACGCCTGCGAATAATTGAAGTTGAACTGTCCGGTATTGGTCTGCAAAGTGGGCACGCCGTTCAGCGTCAGGTTGGAGAGTGGAAGCGTTTGGTGCTCTTCTCCGCCACCGGCGCTGATGAAGGGATCGTACGACGACACCGAGGTACCAGCGCCGAGCGTAGACTGGACCAATCCGGATGCGCCCGCACCAGCCCCACCCGCGCCGCTGGTCGTGCCTCCGGCGCCAGCGCCCGGGGCGCCTGAGCCGAAGCCTCCAACGCCGCCGCCGGGAGTTCCCTGGACCACACCGGTATTTACGCCGCGAAAAAATCCGCCCGCCTGGGTTCGCAGAATATCTGTGTTCGCGATCGGAAGATTGTAGCGGGCGATGGCCAGATCGAGATTGTTTTCGAGCGCGAGGTCGATAGCATCTTTCAAGGAGAGATAGAGCTTGCCGTCCCGAATGAGACGATCGAGGCGAGTTGAGTTTGCCAGCACTGGCGCGGGGACATAATCCGGCGAGTAGGCACTCAGCGGGTTGTGCGATTTCGGCATGTCGAAGCGAGCGGCAGCGGCGGCTTGCGGAGTGCCGGCCTGCGGAGTCGCGGCCTTCGCAGTTGCACTGGGCCGGGCTGTTGCATCCTGACCTTGCATCAGCCCAGTCAGCATTCCGTAAACACAAATGAGGGCAATTCCCCGTCTCAAGATAGTGGTCCCAGAAAAATTCACGACGCGCTGACCTCCGCCGAGTGGTCTAGAGATGGATTCGCCGTATCCGCGACCAGCCATCCATCTCGCAGTTGAATGGTGCGGGTGCCATAGGCGGCATTCGCCTCCGAGTGCGTGACCTGCACAATCGTCGTTCCCTGCTGATTCAGTTCGCGGAAGAGCTCCATGATTTCCTTGGCCTGACCGGAATGCAGGTTGCCAGTGGGTTCGTCCGCCAACAGAAGCGGAGGCTTGTGGATCACGGCGCGGGCGATGCCCACGAGCTGCTGCTGTCCGCCGGAAAGCTGGCTGGGATACAAGTCTTTCTTCGCCACAATCTGGAACCGATCCAGAACATCGGCCACCAGACTCTGCCGCCGAGATCGAGGAATGTCCTTATAAGAGAGTGGGAGATCAATATTCTCCTGCACTGTCAAGTCGTCGAGCAGGTGATAGCTCTGGAAAACCATGCCAACGTTAAGCTTGGCGAGTTCGGCGCGCTGCTTGCGTTTGAGCGCGTGCACAGCGTCCTCGCGAAACCAGTATTCGCCCAGCCACTGGTCGTCAAGCAAAGCGAGCACGTTAAGCAAAGATGACTTCCCCGCCCCCGACGGGCCCATCACGGTGATGAATTCGCCTTGGCGAATGTCGAGGTTCACGCGGCGCAGCACCCAGGTTTGTCCTGCGCCAGTCTTGTAACTGCGTTCGATACTTTTCAGTTCTATCATTGGGTTCGTCGATTCATTCTCCAAAAGTCTATTCATACCTCAGCGCCACCATGGGATCAACCTTCGTCGCCCGGTAAGCCGGAATGATGCAGGCTAGTAAAGCGATCACGGCCAACAGAACCGTCACCGCCAGAAAAGTGATAGGGTCAGTGGGCTTCACATCGTAGATGAGGCTCGATAGGACGCGCCCCAAAGCCAGCGCGCCCGCCGATCCCACCGCCACGCCCAGCAAGGTTGGCTTCATGCCCTCGAATATGACTTTTCGCAGCACGTCGCCCGGCCGGGCGCCCAGAGCCAGGCGGATTCCGATTTCTCGCACACTCCGCTTCACACTGTAAGACAACACGCTGTAGATGCCCACGGCGGCCAACAACAAGGCGAGCCCCGCAAATGCTCCGAGCAGCAACATGTTGAACCGCTGTTGCGACAGAGAATTCGCAACCAGGTCGTCCATGGTCAGAATGTCGCGCAATGGAACCTCACGATCGACCTCATGCACCGCATTCGACACGGCCGAAACCATCCCAGCAGCTGAGGCCGAGCGCACCACGAGTGTCATCGGAATTGAAGTCCATCCCCCGTTGGCAGGCGCCGAAACCTGATCGAGCGGAAAATATAGAGCTGCGCTGGGACGAGTTTGGTCCAGCCCGTCCAGCTTTACGTCTCCCACAATTCCAGCTACTTCGCGGACCGCATCTGGAAAAAATGTCAGCGTAAGATGTTTGCCCAACGCATCCTCGCCCGGCCAGAACTGCCGAGCCATCGACTCACTGATCAGAACCACCGCCTGCCTTCCGGCAATGTCAGTGTCGCTCAAGTCGCGCCCGCGCAAGACCGGAATATGCAGCGCGCTCATATATCCCGCGCTGATGAGACGGACATCGACCTCCGGTTGCTCTGACATCGGCACCACCGGGTGGCCTTCGATCGCGATAGGTTGATGTGAACCTCCGTTGTCCAGAGGAATGTCGTCAACTACGCCTGCGGATTCGACTCCGGGTAACGCTCTCACCCGCCGCAATACTTGCTCAAAGAAGTTAACCTCCTGGACCGGCTCGGGGAATTTCGCTCGCGCCACCATGGCGGTCATAGTCAAGACATTGTGCGAATCAAATCCTGGATTCACGCCATGCAGCCTCTGAAAACTGCGGATCATTAATCCCGCGCCAACCAGCAACATGAGGGAAAGGGCAACCTCCGACACCACCAGAATGCTGCGCGTACGATGCCCGCCCGAATCCGAATCGGTGCGCCCCAGTCCTTGTTTCAGCGATTGACTCACGTCGCCCCGCGTCAAGCGTAGCGCCGGCAGAACTCCCGCCAGAACACCGGCCGCAATGGAAACGGCCGCCGTGAAGCCGAGGACCTTGGCATCCAGCCCGACTTCAAGAGAGTGCGGAAGCTTGTCCGCCAGGAAGTCCATGATTAGACTGACCCCGCCATGAGCATAGGTCAGGCCAAGCGCTCCTCCGGCAAGTGCGAGCAGCACAGACTCAGTGAGGATTTGGCGGAGCACGCGAGCCGAACTGGCGCCTAGCGCGGTTCGAATCGCAATTTCTTTCTGGCGGCTGAACGTTCTCGCCAGCGCAAGGTTGGCCACGTTGACACTGGCGATCAGAAGAACAAATGCTACGGCTCCCAGCAGAACCAGAAGCGCCGGGCGTACATCACTGACCAGATCATCGCGCAAGGGCACGACTACGGCTCCCCATCCTTTGTCGTCATCCGGATACTGTTGCGCGAG
>JBEKWZ010000364.1:0-4668 GCA_049512555.1 Candidatus Sulfotelmatobacter sp.
TGTTGTTGCGCGTGCTCGCAACGCCCCTGGCTTCGGCGCTGAAGGAAAAGTAAAGCCTATAGGTGCCGGCAGGCGACTACCCGATCTGGCGGCCGATCTCCCAGTGATGTCCAAAAGGATCCACCACCCGGCCTACGCGCCAGCCGTGTTCTTCGACTACGGCGTAGACCTGCGATGCACCGGCTGACAGGGCCCGGGCGAAAACGGCGTCGGGATCGGCTACAGTCAAAATAATGCGGACCGAACTGCCACCCAGAGTCTGTGGACTGAAGTTGAAATGTTCTGGAGACTCGTCGCTCAGCCAAAATTCCGCGCCCTCCACGGAAAGCCGCGCCACGACGCCCTCACCGCCCTCCAGACGAAACAACTCGGCCGCCCCGAAAGCAGACTTGTAGAAATCGACTGCTCGAGCACTTTCGCGAACGCTGAGCCAGGGTGCAATCGTCGTCTGGATAATCGAGAGCTGGTTAGTCGAGGTCTGGATTGCCGCGGGATCGGTAGTCATCGTACACTCCTCAACGCAATTTCCGGCAGACAACGACAATACCAAACGGAAGGCCGTCTGTCGTGGTAGAATCCTCGAACTTCCGGCCGGACGCCGCTTTGCACGGGCTGTTCCGGCCTCGAACCTCTCCCGGAGGTATTACCCCATGGTCCCTCGTTCCTTCTCCCTCTCACGTCTGGCATCGTTCCTGCTGATCGCTCTGATGGCGACGGTTTCCGTGCCCAGCGGGCGCGCCCAGCAGACTCTGCCGAATCATCTCACCAAGCGCGTGGTGGCCGATTACGGATACTGGAGCAAGTATCAGACGCCGGCCTACGGCGCTCCGCAGATTCCCTACCACATGCTGACTCACATCAACCACGCCGGAGTCGGGTTCGATGCGACCGGCACGCTCTCGGTGCCCTCGGGGCCGCAGAACGAATTCCTTGAGCCGGAGCTCAACAACATCGCTCACGCCAAAGGAGTGAAGGTTCTGTTGCTGATCGGCGGGGACTTCCCAGGGCTCGAAGCCAGCGGCGAAGTGCAGACCCTGGTCGACAACATCGCAGCCTTCGAAACTCAACATCACTACGACGGCGTCGATCTCGACTGGGAATACCCTGCAACCACGGGCGATCGCAAGTTCCTGGTGGATCTGGCGAAGAGGCTGCGCCAGTCGAACCCCGATTACGTGCTGTCGATCGACGCGGCGCCCTGGGGCGGATATGGATACGACCTCAAGAACCTGCCCATCTACCTCGACTACGTCAACATTATGATGTACGACTGCGCAGGTCCATGGACGGCTCACGGACAACTCAACTCAGCCATCTTCTGGGACCACCACGATCCCGCGCCGTATGAGTGCCAGCCCGGAGGAAGCGTAGATGGCGCTGCCACGATTTTCCTTAACAAGATGTCCGGCGCCCAGCTCAACATGGGCACGCCTTTCTACGGTTATCACTACCACAACATCAACCAGCTGTTTGGATTGTGTCCGAACTCGGCATTCACGGCTGACGAAGAGTGCGATAACACGGTGAGCAGCGGAAACTACGGTCCGGACTTCAAGCCCCTGATCAACGCGCGCGGCTGGGAGACATTCTACGATCCCATCGCGTTCGTCCCTTACATGCTGAGGGTCAATGGCGGCGATGGCTTTATCACATACGACGATGCGTTTTCGACCTATTATCGCGTGTGGTATTCCGATTGGCAGCGCGGACTCGGCGGCACCTTCATGTGGTCTCTCGACGCCGACTACGACGGTCATTCGCAGGACTTGATGGTTGCCATGTACAACGCGTCGTTGAAATCAGCGAACTGAACTCAGGACGGAGCAGAAAGCAAAATGAATCTCCCCCGATACACGCGAAGAGATTTTCCGGTTCGCCTGGCGGCCATTCTGCCGCTGTTCGGAATCGCGGAAAGCGCGTTCAGTCTGGATCCTCCGGCGGACCGGAACGGAATCTCGAACGCGTGTGAATGCATTCATCAGGAAGTCTCTTTCAAAGCGCCGCGGAAGCGCGTCTACGAGGCACTCACCCAGGAAAAGCAATTCAGCCAGGTGACCGACTTCATTATGAAAGGCGCTTCCACTCAAATCAGTGCGGATGTGGGTGGAACGTTCTCCATGTTTGGAGGCGTGGTCGTGGGCCGCCACGTCGAACTGGTTCCGTACGAGCGCATCGTTCAGGCGTGGCGCGAAAAAGATTGGTCGCCCGGCCTGTACTCGATCGTGAGATTTCAACTGAACGAGCAAGGAGTGGAAACCAAACTCGTGTTCGATCACACCGGCTTTCCCAACGGAGCCTCGGCGAGCCTGGCGCCGGGTTGGTGGTCCCATTACTGGGAACCGCTGCAGAAATATCTGGGATGAAGCCGCTGCAGGCACAATTCGTCTCAAAAACCGTCCGGAACACCGGTTCCTTACCGATCTGAGAAAGTAGGTTCCGATGCTTCTTTAATAGGTTTGACCCTTCTGATCCAACGTGTTATAAACGCCTGTTTTGCGCTGG
Source organism: Candidatus Sulfotelmatobacter sp. (assembly GCA_049512555.1). GTDB lineage: Bacteria > Acidobacteriota > Terriglobia > Terriglobales > Acidobacteriaceae > Sulfotelmatobacter. The sequence goes on from JBEKWZ010000364.1 coordinate 2,503, forward strand.
TATGGCGGGACCGGACTCTCATTCTGTCTGGTTCGAGTTTTTGCGGCCTAGCTTCTTAATTTCAATCCAGCGCGAACTCCGACGCGGCCAAGCTCCAACACTCAGGTCTTGCGGTGGAAGCGTGTTCGGAATTCCGGAACAGATGTCCAAGGCTCGACTAGGCGTGCTCACGGATGTGAACCGATTGCGAACCGTGTCTCGCGGGTCTGGACGCTGCTTCCGGAAGGCTGTGCCTAAACACGTTTTTATATTCCTTATAACGACATCTTCGGAGGACTTTTTATGCGTAAATGGCTCGCCACTGCTGCCTCGCGCGGCGTGGTCTCACGAATCGTCGCAGTGGCCGCGCTGCTCATCCTCAGCGCCGCTACCGCTCTGGCTGAACCCGCTGGCGAAGCTGCTGGCGGTGAAGCTTCCCTGAAGCTGCCCGACCTTTCCAAGGTCAGCTTCCTTAACGGCGCCATCGACGGCCACAAACTACTGCTGATCGGAATCCTGTTCTGCCTGTTCGGGCTCGGCTTTGGCATGGCGATCTTCATGCGCTTGAAGAACCTGCCCGTGCATCGATCCATGCGCGAAATCTCCGAACTGATTTATGAGACCTGCAAGACGTACCTGGTGACGCAAGGTAAGTTCATCCTGTTTCTGTGGGCCTTTATCGCGGTCATTATTGCGGCGTACTTTGGCTGGCTCTCGCCGGTGCCGGGAAAATCGGTTGGCCTGACGCTGCCGATCATCTTGGCATTCAGTCTGGTGGGCATCGCAGGAAGCTATGGCGTAGCGTGGTTCGGGATTCGCGTGAACACGTTCGCCAATTCGCGAACGGCGTTCGCTTCTCTGCCCGGCAAGCCGTATCCGGTCTATCAGATTCCGCTGGAAGCGGGCATGAGCATCGGAATGATGCTGATCAGTGTGGAACTGCTGATCATGCTTTTCATTCTGTTGTTCATTCCGGGAGACTATGCAGGTCCGTGCTTCATCGGCTTCGCCATCGGCGAGTCGCTGGGCGCGGCCGCATTGCGCATTGCGGGCGGCATCTTCACCAAGATCGCCGACATCGGCTCCGACTTGATGAAGATCGTGTTCAAGATTAAGGAAGATGACGCGCGCAATCCCGGCGTGATTGCCGACTGCACCGGCGACAATGCCGGGGATTCGGTTGGCCCTTCGGCCGATGGATTCGAAACTTATGGCGTGACCGGCGTTGCGCTGATCACCTTCATTCTTCTGGGCGTGAAAGACCCCAGCGTGCAGGTGCAATTGCTGGTGTGGATCTTCGTGATGCGCGTGATGATGCTGGTGGCCAGCGCGCTCTCTTACTTCCTGAACAGCGCCATCGCCAAAGCAAAATACAGCAACGCGAACGAGATGAACTTCGAAGCTCCACTCACGTCGCTGGTTTGGATTACCTCGCTGGTCTCGATTGCGCTCACCTATCTGGTTTCGCGTTTCATCATCCCCGATCTCGGCGGCGACGGCACCCAGTGGTGGAAGCTGGCAACAATTATTTCCTGCGGCACGCTGGCAGGTGCGGTGATCCCGGAGCTGGTAAAAGTTTTCACCTCCACCGAATCTCGACACGTGAGAGAAGTGGTCACCTCCGCGCAGGAAGGCGGAGCCTCGCTCGGAATTCTCTCCGGATTCGTGGCCGGCAACTTCTCCTGCTACTATCTCGGCCTCGCCATGATGATCCTCATGGCCATTGCCTATTCCATGAGCACCATGGGCCTGGCCGCGGCCGCAACCATGCTGGCGCCGGCCGTCTTCGCGTTCGGTCTGGTCGCCTTCGGATTCCTGGGCATGGGCCCGGTCACCATCGCAGTCGATTCCTACGGACCGGTGACCGACAATGCACAATCCGTCTATGAACTGTCGCTGATCGAGCAGGTTCCAAACGTCGAAGCCGAGATCAAAAAAGACTTCAATGTCACCGTCAACTTCGAGCACGCGAAATACTTGCTCGAAGCCAATGACGGCGCGGGCAACACCTTCAAGGCCACCGCGAAGCCGGTGCTGATCGGTACTGCTGTCGTCGGCGCGACCACCATGATTTTCTCCATCATCATGGCCCTCACCCACGGCCTCACCGCCAACGTCGACAAACTTTCCCTGCTTCACGCTCCCTTTTTCCTCGGCCTGATCACCGGCGGCGCCATGATTTACTGG
>JBEKWZ010000365.1:0-4657 GCA_049512555.1 Candidatus Sulfotelmatobacter sp.
TTCGCTCTTTGCTTCGCCGCCATAACGGCTGTGAGCTGGAGATACCTTTTTGTCCTCCCTATCGTTTTCTCAATCGTGATTACAGTGTGTTTGACTGCGGCGGCATGGCTTTCAGGGAAGCCTGCGGGAGCGGGAGCGGCGCGCACTGTAATACTCCCTTGAGAAGGGACGACATCGGAAATGAAACGACTCCTATTGAGTGCTCTTTTGTTAAGCGGCTTGATTCTGGCCGTCGCCCAGGTGAAGAAGGAAGACCTGGCCACTAAGAACACCAAGAGTCCGGGCGCCGAAACCAGCGTCACCATTAACGGCAAGAACATTTGGATCTACTACCATGCCCCCTCCGTCAGAGGTCGCCACATTTTCGGCGGCGCCGGCGCGCACCAGCCGGATGGCAGCGTATGGCGTCTGGGCGCCGATTACGCCACTGTTCTGCACACCGACGCCGACCTCGACCTGAATGGCCTCGCCATTCCCAAGGGCGACTACACCCTGTACGCCGACCTCGACAACGGCCAGTGGAAGCTGATCGTCAACAAAACCCTGATGGCCGGCGCCCGCCACATCTGGGGCGTCGGGGTCTCACCGGACGGTGTCCGCGAGGGCGCCACCACCAACAATCCGGCCACCGAACTGGGCCGCGCTTCGCTCACCATGGGCAAGCCCTCGTCGCCGGCGGAAACTCTGAAGATCACGCTGTCAGACGCCGGCGGGTCCAACGGAAAACTCCAAGTCGAGTGGGAGAACGTGACCGCGTCAGCTCCCTTTACCGTGAAGTAGCGGTTTCCCCAGGAGCTGTCCCATGTTCCCGGGTGCCCCATTTCTCGCGTTCTTTGCGAGAAGTGGGGACTAGAGCCGACGCCAAGAGGCGCAGGTCATCTCACTTCGTGGCTTCGGCCCACTCCAGTTCGCCGTTGTGAATCAGGGCCTCGCGGTCTTCGGGAAGGATCCAGCGCTGCTTTACGAGATCGTCCACTGCGGTTTTGTAATGGGTCATGTAGTCTTCGTGACCTGCGTAGCGCTCAGCAATCGACTTGCGCGGGTCGCCAGTCTTCGTACGATCCGCAGCGGTCTTGGGGAACGGGAGGTAAGACACCTCGAAGGCGACGCGCTGGTCGGGCGCGCCAATCGATGGGTCGCGCAGATTCCATCCAGTGTATGTCGCCAGAGGGACGGTGATCTCGGGCAAGCGCATGCCGTCCCGCTCGTTGCCGTCGGCATCGACCTGCGGCACGAGCACCGGGTAGGGCGCGCCGACCTGAGGAGGCTGGAGGCTGAGAATTCCATGGGTCTGTGGCCCTGGCGGGCTGAAGCCGAGAATTCCGACGCGCCAGTTGGGGCCGAAATCGAGGTGCCAGGCTTCATTCGCTTCATGCGGCCGCTGGACGCCGGGGATCGCGGGGAAAGCATATTTGTCGAGCGAGACCAGCGTTCCGTCGGCAATCCTGGGATAGCTGCTGGGCGGCGGAGGCGTGTTGCTGCGCACCCAGGCGTCCATGTTGGCGATCATGGCGCGCCAGAAATACTTGATAGGGAGGGGCGACTGCGGCTGCTGCCCGAGCAGATCGCCTTTCCCTTTTTCCGGCGGAAACGGCCCGGGAAAATGTTGCAGGCCGGTGAAGTGGTAGATGCGGACGTTCTTAGAAATGAGCGCATCGTGTTGGCCATCGGCGCTCGTGTGAATCAGAGCGGCGGCGCGGCCCCAATATTCGTAAGAAGTGTTGGAGAAGAAAATCCTGGGCACGACCTTTTCAAGCATCGCACTGACGATCAGGCCTCTGCTCTCGCGGGAGCTGGGATCATACTCAGGCCGATCGGTAAAGGGAAAGATGTCGGTGGGGAAAAATACAGATGAAGTTGGCTGCGCATCGCGCGAAGGCTGGGCGAAGCGGTAGTTAAAACTGCCACGGCCGGCTCCGGCCACGTGAGCGAGGACGCCGTCGAGCGCGATGCGTCCGTCTTCGTCGGCATTGAAACCCTGATACAGAAAGTCGCGCAGGAAGCGGCCATTCTGCGAAATGCCTTCGCCGTAGACGCGCTCCGCCGGAGTGACGGCATCGGCAGTGTGCTTGGCGTAGGAAGCAAAATCGCGAATCGCGGCGAATCCGCCGCCGGCTACCACGGGGTCGGCGACGACGTAAACGTATTCGTAAATCCTGCCGGGCTGAAAACCGCCGTTCAGATGGATGTAGCGGTCGCTCGGAGCAAGTTTGCCATCAAGGGTATGCGCAAACTGCCACTCGGCGCGAGGAATTACAGTTCGCTTTGCTGCACGAGAGTCGCGCACGGTGAGCGTGTTGCGCGGGTCGTCGGGCGCAGAGACCGGATATTCGGTTCCGCCAATGTAGCCCATGATGAGATGTCCCAGCGGAATTTCCGGCATTGCGGTTGAGGGCATGAGGTCGCCGCGCAGCAAGCCAGTGATGGTGTTGCCATTGTCTTTCGCGATCGGAGCGAAGAAGCGAAGTGCGCTGGGTCCGTCGGCATCCCACTGCCAGCCCAGGCTCACGACAGTGAAACCGTTGCGCAGCAGCCAGGCATCTCCCGCGTCGTTAGCGAGGTCCTGATCACCGCCGTCGACGAGAGAAAGGATGCGCGCACGTCCGCGGTTGGGAACTTCCAGCAGCAGAGAACCGTTGCCCTTCTGCGCGTCTTTGGGCCGGACGGCGACGAAATCGGACGAGAATTCGACCTCGCCTTTTTTCAGATTGACCGCCTTGCCAAGATCGACGATCCGCACGTTATGCGCATTCTGGAACGGCAGCGAGAAGTAGACGCGCCCGGTAATGCGCTCGTAGGCGCCAGTGTCACCAAACTGCTTGCCGTTGAGGACGTCGGTGCGGGAAGCAATCTCGACGCGCAGGACGCGGGCATGAAGTTGAGAAATGGTCAGCAGCAGAATCAGGATGAGCGCATGCAGATGCAGGCGAGGTCGCATGCGCCGAAGGATAGCACGGCCGCTGCGGCATCCCGGTCGCCATCCGGTGTACAATTCCTCGCACTCGCAGGGTCTAGAACATTTGCTCTCGTCAGACGTAGCATGTCAGGCGTCGCGCGTCAGACATGAAATTCAGATATCGCGACAAAGGATCGCGGAGAAAGCTTCATGCAACGACTTTTCCGAACCTTGGTTACCGTCTTCTTAGCGACGGCCTTTGCTACTGGTTTCAGCGCAACCTTTTTCGGCCAACAAGCCGACGCGCCGAAAGCTGCGGCCACGAAGAAGCCGGCGCCCGCGGCCGAAAAGCCTGCGGAGAGCGCGGCAAGGCCCGAGGCTCAACCGGAGCAGAAGCCCGCGCCGCACGAAGGTTCCGGCGACAAGGAGAAAGACAAGGAAGAACATTATGACATGACGGAGGCCGCGCCGGTGGTGACGCATCACCAGATCACCGTCGACGGGAAATTGCTGAAGTATGCGGCCACTACCGGACGGCTGCCGATCAAACGCGGCGACGGCCACATCGAAGCGGAAATGTTTTATATCGCCTACACGCTCGACGGCCAGGACACCGCGAAGCGGCCTCTGACTTTCGCATTTAACGGCGGCCCAGGATCGGCTTCGATCTGGCTGCACATGGGCGCGCTCGGTCCGCGCAAGGTCGTGCTGCAGCCCGACGGATTCATGCCCCCGGCGCCGTACCGCATGGAAGACAATCCTTACACGCTGCTCGACAAAAGCGACCTGGTGCTGATCGACGCCATTGGCACGGGATTCAGCCGCGCCGCCGATGCTGAGATGTTCAAGAAATTCTGGGGCGTCAAGGGCGACATTGAAGCGTTCAGCGAATTCATACGGCTCTACATCACGCGCAACGAGCGCTGGTCGTCGCCGCTATTTCTGTTCGGAGAAAGCTATGGCACTACCCGATCGGCAGGCATCGCCGGGTACCTTGCCGATCGCGGCATTTCGTTTAACGGCATCACGCTGCTTTCGACTGTGCTGAACTTCGAAACGTTGGAAGATAATTTCACCAACGATCAACCTTACATTTTTCTGATTCCTTCGTTCACCATGATCGCTGGCTATCACCACAGACTCACGCCCGATCTGGCGCAAGACCTGCCCCACGCGCGGAAGGACGCCGAACGATGGGCCTCGACCGAGTATGAGCAGGCACTCGATAAAGGTGACTCGCTCACGGCGCAAGAGCGGCAGAATGTGATCGATCAGCTCTCGCACTTCACCGGGTTGAGCAAGGAAGTGATCGACGAAGCCAACCTGCGCATCAATGTGCAGAAGTTCACGCACTACCTGCTGATTGACCAGAAACTCCGGGTGGGGCGGCTCGACGGACGCTACACCGGCCCCGATCCGAACGGTCTGCTCGACACGCCGTTTTATGATCCCACCGGCTCGGCGACGCAGCCGCCGTTTACTTCGGTCTTCAACAACTACCTGCGCACCGAATTGGGATACAAGGTGGACATGCCCTATGACGTGCGTGCTCCGCGCGGTCCTAACGACAGGTGGGATTGGGGCTCGGCGGGCGAGGGATTTCCTGACACAGCCTCTGCCCTGCGGCAGGCGATCGTGAAAAATCCTTATCTGAAGGTTCTATTGATGGAAGGCTACTACGATCTGGCCACACCGTATTATGCGGCCAATTACACGGTCGACCATCTCAATCTGCCGCAAAAATATCGCGATAATATTTCG
>JBEKWZ010000366.1:0-4655 GCA_049512555.1 Candidatus Sulfotelmatobacter sp.
TTTCGCGCCTGGGTGCAAAACTTCCTCGAGCGCCGCGTCGGCCGCCGGGCTGCGCTGATCATCGCGTCAGTGCTGTTCGGTCTCTCGCATTTCAATAAGCGATCTGCACATTTCAACTGGCGCTACGTTCTGCTGGCCACGATCGCCGGCATCTTCTACGGCCGCGCCTGGCGCGAGCACCGCCGCGTCCCCGCCTCCACCATCACTCACACCTGCGTCGATTGGCTGTGGTCCTGGTGGTTCTAGAAGTGGTGGTCCTTGAAGAAGAGCCTTGCCGTCTCAGGGCGGCCGTCCACAAGGAAAGAGCTGGAATGCGGTCAAATGTGATCAGAAATCCATCTCCGCCTGCCAATATCATGCATTTAGGTGAGCGATGGTGAAGCGGATCTTAGTTGCGATGCTGCTGGTGCTCGTCGTTACATTGGCTCGAGCCAGTTCAAACTCAGAGTCCGATCTCAATTCTATTGTTCAGGAGATGGAGCGAGCCCAGGCTCAGGTAGCTATTCCCAATCGTATAAAACGTGATTATCGGTTGAGTCGCGTGAATAATGCCAAGATCGATTCTGAAGTGATCGCGGATATCGATTTTCGGGCGCCTGGCAAGTACAACGTCGAGAAAAGCTCCGGCAGCAGCCTAGGCGCACAAGTTGTGAAACGTATTCTAGAACATGAAGTTGAAGTAGGCACTTCGAGTCAGAAATCACGGTCCGCTGCCGTGACCCGAGAGAACTATCTGTTCACCTACCGTGGGGAAGCCGCCATCGACGGTCGGCCCTATTACCTCCTGCATCTTGATCCAAGGCGGAAGCAGCCTGAACTGATATCTGGACTAGCGTGGATCGACAAGCAATCCTTCCTGATTCGTCGTCTCGAGGGCACGGTAAAGTCGCCCTCATTGTGGGTAAAAAAAATCCATGTCCGATTCGACTTCGACGGCTCGAAAGGCATGTGGGTACTCAACAACATGGAGGCGATCGCGGATATACGTTTCTTGGGCGCGCGGAAATTGACGTCCCAAGTTATGAATTATGAAGCCACCAGCGTGGTGGCCGGAAAAACCAGAACCGTCGCTCCACCTGTTGCGGCCGTGCTCCTGAAGTGACGAATTAAGTAAGGAATTAAGCAGGGCATCACGCTTGAGCGAGTGACTCCTCCGCTCCCACCTGGCTCTTCACGGACCCGGCGTCGCGTGATACCGCAAATATCCCAACCCCACCCGCAAATGATGATGCACCGCGTCCGGCACGCAGACCGCGAAACAAATTCCCAGTAGTCCCTGCGCCAGACCCAGCGCATAGATGTTGTGGTAGCGCCGGAACAGCGCGCACGAGATCGTTCCCCACACCAGCGTCGCGACCGCGAGCCACACATTCGGCAGATGCGCCGCCGCGAACAGAACCGCGGCCATGCTCACGGCGGCCGATTCGCTGGCCAGTAGCCGCGTAAGGCGCGGCATGAACAAGTCATTCATCAGGAATTGCTGGTAGAGCGTCCACAGAACGTACCCCGCGATGTGCTTGAAGTCGCCCTTGTACAGCGGATGCAATGTGTCGATTTCCTTCGCGACCAGCACGCTCACGATGACCACCACGATTGCCGCCGGAAGAATCCACAGCGACCGCACGAGGCCGCGCCAACCGATGCCAAGCTCGTCCCAACTCGGCCGCCGTACCAGCACGATCGCCAGAGTTACCAAGAACGCGACCGGCGATAGGATCCGCTGCGGCAACTCCGGCATCCACAGCACGAACACGATCAGCCCATAGCCAAACACCAACTCCATCAGATCGCGAGCGGAACCGACCTCGTGGTGAGACATCGGGCCGGAAATCGGGCGGGACATTAGGAAAGTATGGCACGACCTAAGCCCCTTAGGCTTGCACCAGCAGTTCCGGCGTGGCCGCGAGCAAACTGCGAGTGTAGTCGTGTTGCGGGCGTTCCGTGATCTGGGCGGTGCCGCCAACCTCAACGATCTTTCCCCCGTACATCACCGCAATGCGGGTTGCGAGATAGCGCACCACCGGCATGGAATGCGAGATGAACAGGTAAGTCAGCCCGAAATCGCGCTGCAACTGTGCCAGCAGGTTCACGATTTGCGCACCCACGCTGACATCCAGAGCAGAAACCGGCTCGTCGCACACCACGAACTTTGGCCGCAGCGCAAGCGCGCGAGCGATTCCAATGCGCTGCCGCTGTCCCCCAGAAAACTCGTGCGGGTAGCGCATGCGTGCCGATTCGTCCAGACCCACCGCACGCAGCAGTTCGCCAACCCGCGCGCGAACGTCGAGCTTCGTGCGGCCGTCCCCGCCGCCGGCGTTCCCGTGCATGCGCTGACGGTGAATCACGAGCGGCTCAGCAATAATGTCTTCCACGCGAAACCGCGGATCGAGCGACGCAAACGGATCCTGAAAAATAATCTGCAAGTCGCTCCGCAGGCTGCGCATTTCGCCCCGGCTGGCCGCCAGCAGATCGCGGCCTTCGAAACGCAGCGTGCCCGAGGTCGGCTCGATCAACCGCAGAATCAGCCGCCCCAACGTGCTCTTCCCCGATCCCGATTCGCCCACCAGACCAAGCGTTTCACCCGCCTGAATATCGAGCGAAACCTCATCCACCGCGCGCACTTCTCCGCGGGATTTCCCGCCAAACGGCGATTCGCCGCGCGGAAACACCTTCGTCAGATTGCGGATTTCAAGCAGCGGCATCGGCTATCCTCGATGATCCTTCGACGACCATTCCACATTCTGGAATATAGAACACTCCTCTACCCAGCCGCGATCATCGGCACTGCCGCCAACGCCGCCAGCAGCCCGACGAACTTCCAGCGGCTGAAATGTTCTTTCAGAATCACCCGCGCCAGCAGCACGGTCATAGCCGGATACAGCGACGTGATGACGACCGCTTCATCCAACCGGCCGTGCTGGCTGGCGAAGATAAACAGGGCACTGGCGGATATATCGAGGAATCCGGCCAGCATGCCCAGCGTGGCGCGCGGGCGATCGAGCGCGAGCGGCGCGCGCGTCACCAGCACTGCAATGGAGGTAGTCGTGAATGACCCGATGCGGGATATAGCGGCGATCCACGCGGGCGAGCCGCTAGCCTGGTGGATGCAAAGATAGAAGCCCGCAAACCCCACGCCCGCCAGCGCGGCCAAGCCCACTCCAGCGGGTCGCCCCGAGGAATCCTTTTCTTCGGACGACTCTGCTCGCGAGGTTCCTTCCCCCGCCAATCTTTCGTCCAAAGATTTCTCGCCCGATGATTCCGGCCGCGTTATCAGCCAGAGTGCGACAATTGCGAGCCCGAAGCCACCGATCGTCCAGCGGCTGGGCGCGCCTTCCTGAGCAATGTCGACCATCGTAGGAATAGCCGCGCCCAGCAGGGCGGCGATGGGTGCCGTCAGTCCCATTTGTCCCGAAGCAAGTGCGGTATAGAACAGGGCCAGTGAGAATCCTCCAACCGCACCTGCGATCAAAGCCCACACGATGCTCGCGGTCCCTGGAAATGTCCCATGCTGGCTGAGTGCAATCACCAGCATCAGCGCGAAAGCGCAGGCGTGCGAGAACGCCGTAAGCACGAACGCGTTGGCGCGGCGCGATCCTAACCCTCCGGCAAAATCCGCCGACCCCCACAAAAATACCGCGATCACGCTATACACCGCCGGAGCGAATTGGGTGAGCGAAAACACGGCGGGATGAGCCTAACACGCGCGTGTTTCCTTCGTGATACTTCGTGCCCTTCGTGGTTAAAGATATTCGCACCGCGCGCGAAACCGGTGGCCTGCCGACAGGTCTTGCGATACGCTACTTACGAAGAAGTCGACGGAGGAGCCGTAATGAAGCGTTTGCTGATCGCCCTTGCCTGCCTCGCCCTTAGTTTTTCCGCTAGCAGTTCCGTCCTGGCGCAGGCCGCGGACGAGGCCGCCTCAAAAGACGACATAATTCTTTACCTGCGCACCATGCGCTCTCATGACATGTTCCAGAGGATTATGGAAGTGCAGTCGCAGAACATGCAGCAGCTGTTCCGCGATGAGATCCTAAAGGAAAAAGGCAGCGTCCCGCCGGAGTTCGACGCCCACTTCAAGAAGGCGATGGACGAGATGATCAAAGGCATGCCCATCGACGACATCACCCAGGCCATGATTCCCGCCTACCAGAAGCATTTCACCAAGGCCGACATTGAAGCCATGAACGCGTTCTACTCTTCGCCGGTCGGCCAGAAAGTTTTGCAGGAACTCCCCGTCGTCGTGCAGGAGGGCTCGCAGGCCGCCATGCCCATTCTGAGCAAGTATCTTGACCAGTGGAAAGATCGCATGCAACAAGAGATGAAAGAGATGGGCGACGACACTCCCAAGAAACCGGAAGTCAAGAAAACCACTCCTGCCAGTCCGAAACCAGCTACTTCGAACTCCACCCCGAATTAGTCGCCCGGAGGTCTACTTTGATGTGGTTCTACGAAGCTTTCTTTCCCGTGGTCTGGATCGCCTTCCTTGTCTACTGGCAAATCAAAGCCGTCGATACCAAGACCACTCAGCGTCTTGAGCCCGCAGCCTCGCGTATCCTCCGCGTCCTGATCTTCCTGATCGCGATGGTTTTACTCTTGGTGCCTCGCATCCCGCTGCCCTGGCTTTACTTCCAGCTCTGGCCGCAGGGTTATTGGCC
>JBEKWZ010000367.1:0-4626 GCA_049512555.1 Candidatus Sulfotelmatobacter sp.
AGAGTGTGGGTTCCGGAAATATTAGGAGCGGGCGCGATCAGCGTCGTGTCGAGGGTGGGGGCCGTGAGCGGTCGATCTCGGGTTACCGAGGGCGCCGGAGCGATGACTGTATCGAGTTGAACCCCGTCGCGAGTGTAGTCGCGGATCACATTCGGCGCAGGAGCAACCAGGGTCGCGGCGAGATTCGGCGCAGTGCGAGTCGAACGTAATCCCTCGACCGGCGGAGGACCAGGGTCGGGTTTGATGGCCAGGAGATTGGCCACCGCATCGTGCGTGGGCGTGAGCTTGAGGTTGGGAGCGTCCACGACCTTTGGAACCAGAGAGCCGCCGCGCGCAATTTTGATGGTTTGGGTGGCATGGCGGGCTTCGTCGCCGCCGGCGCGCCCGGTGGTTCCGGCCGCAGCGCCGCCCAGATCCTGGGTGCGGGGAAGTTCGTCGCCGCTGTAGTAGACAACGTCGTGGCGGGAAAATCGGGGAGCGACAAAAGGCCGCAGCTCGGCAACTTTTATCTGAATCGCGATCGCGGCAAAGATGAGCAGCGCCTCCAGGAAATATGAAGGCAGCATAATGCGCAGTGGGATCAGCCCGAAGGGAGCTTCGCCGGCGAGGCGGCGCTCGGAGCGCGCGAGGGCGGGGCCGATCGACCCCAGGAACTCGCGCCAGGGCGACGACCATTCGACCAGCAGTTTCGGGGCGTCGTGTACCTCGACTGCTTCTTCGAGTTGGAGAGTTTCACTCACGCGGGCGGTACCCTGCGATCCTTTTCTACGGTGATTTCAATTTTATCGCCCACTACAGTTCCCGTTTCCGCCGCGGTGCTGCACGGTAGTTCCAAAACAGTTGCGGCTTGCGCTCGCACCGGGGCAAATCGCCAGGGCCGCAACTCGCGCTGGATATGGATGACTGTCATGGCGCGATCCAGATAGATCACGTCGATGGGGAACCCCATGCCCAAAGTATGAACGCCATGACAAGGAACAATCCAGAGGCCGAAGCCATTACGGAAGTCACTCGAGCGGAGTCCGAGCAGGCCGCGCAACCGGGTCCAGTGCGTGTCGGCCACCGCCAGCGCCGTGGCGAGGTAGGCCTGGCGGGTTTGATTGAACGCCCGCCCCTGCGAGGAAAAAACCGCCATAAATGCAGATGCTCCCCAATTTCGTGCAGTTGTTTAACAGTCTGCTGAAAAAATCGGCCCGCGCCCTCAGGGGCTAAAGCCCTGCCTTAAGAAAACGGGCCTTATCGCAGCGCTGGAAGCGCTGCGCCACCCAAAAGCGGATGTTCAGCAAACGCTATGGCCGCTGCGCCACCCAGAAAACGGATTTTCAGCAAACGCTAGCGCCTTCTACTTGGCGCCGGTGACCGGCCCCAGTTGCCGGATCAACTCAATCACGGCCGGGCCGATCGTGACAAAAATAATTGAAGGCAGAACAAAGATCACCAATGGGGGAACCATCTTGATGGTAGTTTTCGCAGCCTGTTCTTCGGCGCGCTGCCGGCGCTCGGTGCGGAGGGAGTCGGAATGCACGCGCAGGGCCTGGGCGACGCTGGTGCCGAAGCGATCGGTTTGAATCAGCGTGCCCACCAGCGAGCGGATGTCGTCAACCCCGGTGCGGTCCACCAGGTTGCGCAGAGCTTCGGCGCGGGGCTTACCGGCGCGCATCTCGAGGTTGACCAGATGGAATTCGTCGCTGAGATCGGGGTGGGCGTGGTGCAGATCCTGGCCAACGCGCATCAAGGCTTGATCGAGGGCGAGCCCCGCTTCGACGCAGATTACGGTGAGGTCGAGTGCGTCAGGCAGGCCGAGGCGAATACGCTGCTGGCGGTTTCGGATCATGCGCTTCAAAATCAGGCGCGGCAGGAAAAAACCGAGACCGGGAACGCCCACCAGCAGAAACAGGTTATCGAAACCGGAAAACAAAGCGACCGCCGCGAAGCCGGCCGCCGCCATCAGAACGCGCGCGCCAAAATAATAGTTCACGTCCATGGCATCGCGAAGTCCGGCCTGAATCAGCCAGGCGCGCGTGCGCGATACATCCGCCGGAGAAAGCGGGATGGCTCTGCTAATGGGATCGATTGCCTGTTCGATGCGTTCTCTGAGGGCGGGCTTGTTCTCGGCCTGCTGTTGCTGTCCGCCACCGAGGGCGCGCAGACGAGCGCCCAGCAGGGAACTGGGAGTCAGCACGGCCGCGCCGAAGGCAAAGACCGCCCCTACCACGGTGACGAAAACGACGGCGACCAGGATCAGAGGCAACATGTGTTTAAACCTGGATCCGGATGATTTTCCGGATCACGAAATATCCAATCGTCTGCAGTGTAATTCCGGCGACCAGCAGCGTGTGCCCAATCGGATCAGAAAACAGCGGCCGGATGAAACTGGGATTGAGCACCATCATGACCACAATGATGATGGGCGGCATCCCCATCAGCAACGCCATGGTGAGACGGCCCTGAGCGGTGTAGACCCGCACCTGGCGCTGAATCTTGAAACGCTCGCGGATGACGTAGGACAAGTTGTCGAGAATCTCGGCCAGGTTGCCGCCAGTTTCGCGCTGCAACATAACAGCCGTGACGAAGAATTTAACGTCGACCAGCGGCATGCGCTCGGTGAGATTGAGCAGGGCGTCGCGAACCGGCATGCCGAATTTCTGTTCCTCGTAGAGTTGGCGGAACTCTCCCGAGACGGGTTCGGCAACCTCGTCAGTAATCATTTCGAGCGCGGTGGTGAAGGCGTGTCCGGCGCGAACGGCGCGGGCCAGGGTGTCGATCGCTTCGGGGAAGAGTTCCTCGAATTTCTCGAAGCGCTTGTTGCGCCGGTACGAAGCGTAGGAATAGGGAAGCACGAAGCCGACCAGCATGGCCACCCACGCGATCTCGGCCCGCTTGGTAAATGCGTAGGCCAGAACTGTGGCAGCCACTCCGGCCAGTGCTGACATCCCCAGGAAGTTTCCGGCGCGGATCGACATCCCCGCTTGGGCCAGCATCTTCTGGATGTCGGTAACCCGCGCCGAGCGGCGCAGCATGGCGTCAATGGCGGGAATTTCGCTGAGTTGCTCGTCGCGCAGGAGCGCGAGTTCTTCCTCCGCCGCAAGCTCGGGCGCCTTGCGCTCGCTGGCCAGCCGTTCTTTGATGAGCCGAGCCTGGGCGTTGCGCTGGTCAAGCAGCGAGCCCAGGGCAAAGGCCGCGACGGCAACCACGACGAACACGAGAAGCGCAATCAGAGCTGCGGGCATGTCGTTATTTAGACCTCGACCTAAACCTCGACTTCAGATCTCGACTCAGACCTCAGTTTTCGATTCAAACAGCGCCGGGCGCAGGCGGGATCCGGAAGTGGCCAGTCGCTCGGCGAACTGCGGACGCACTCCGGTCGCACGGAATGCGCCACGAACTTTTCCGTTCTCATCGGTGCCGGTGCGCTCAAAGGTAAAAATATCCTGCATCGCGAGCAAGTCTCCGTCCATGCCGGTAACTTCGGAGATGGTCATGACTTTGCGAGTGCCGTCGGAGAGACGCGCGATCTGCACGACGGCATGCACGGCAGAGGCGATCTGGTGGCGTACGGCGCGCTCGGGAATGTTGAGATTCGCCATCGAAACCATGTTCTCGACGCGGGCCATGGCGTCGCGCGGGGAATTGGCGTGCACCGTAGTAAGAGATCCCTCATGGCCGGTGTTCATGGCCTGCAACATGTCGAAGGCTTCCTCGCCGCGCACCTCGCCCACCACGATGCGATCGGGGCGCATACGCAGGCTGTTGATCACCAGTTGCCGCTGGCGAACCGCGCCCTTGCCTTCAATGTTGGGCGGGCGGGTTTCGAGGCGGACGACGTGCTCCTGCTTGAGCTGCAATTCAGCGGCGTCTTCGATGGTGACGATGCGGTCGGAGTTGGGAATGTATCCGGAGAGAACATTCAGCAGCGTGGTTTTACCGGCGCCCGTTCCGCCAGAGACCAGGATGTTGAGCCGGCCCTTGACCATGGCGGACATCAGTTCGAGCATCGACTCGGTGAGGGTCTGATTCTCGAGCATCTGGCGCGCAGTGACGGGCTCGCGTCCGAAACGGCGAATGGAGAGGCAGGGGCCGTCGATAGCCAGCGGCGGAATAATGGCGTTGACGCGCGATCCATCGGCCAGGCGAGCGTCCACCATGGGAGAGGACTCGTCAACGCGTCGGCCTACGCGTGAAACGATGCGCTCGATGATCTGCATGAGGTGCACGTTGTCTTTGAACGACAAGCCGGTGAGTTCGAGCTTGCCGGCGCGTTCAATGTAGACGCGGTCGAACCGGTTTACGAGTATGTCGGATACGGTGTGGTCTTTCAGCAGCGGCTCGAGTGGGCCAAGGCCGAAGATTTCATCGAGAATTTCTCGCGAGAGCCGTTCGCGCTCGGCAAAGCTCAGCGGCACTACTTCGCCGTTGACTACCTTGCGAACGATAACCATGACCTCATCGCGCGCGGAATCGCCGGAGGTCTTGCCGAGTTTTTCCAGATCCAACAGGTCGAGAACCTTGCGATGCAGGTCGGCTTTGATCTGCTGCGGATCGAGGCGCTCGAACGATTGAATATTTGCCATTGGGTCCCTGAAACTGTTTCCTAAAGTCCGTTTCTTAAAGTCTGCGCCGCTAGTA
>JBEKWZ010000368.1:0-4625 GCA_049512555.1 Candidatus Sulfotelmatobacter sp.
AAGTTTGTCTACCGGCTGGAACCCATTGGACGCGGGGATATTGTGGTCTTCCGCTATCCGTTCGACCCCTCAAAGAGTTACATCAAACGGGTGATCGCGATGGCCGGCGACCGTATCCGCATTGATGGCGGGCAGGTCTATGTGAACGACCAGGCGCTTGACGAGGATTACGTGCCCCCCGCCTATACCGATTCCCGGTCCTACCCGGAAATGATCGTGCCAGACCATCACTTCTTTGTGCTGGGCGACCATCGTTCCATGTCGAGTGATAGCCGCGACTTCGGTCCGGTTGACCAGAGTTTTATTTACGGCAAGGCGGTGTTTGGGTACTGGCCGATGGATAAGCTGGGGCGGGTGCGTTAGCCGCTCGCGGCGACCGCGCGAAGTTGAATCCCCCGCAGCAAAATTTTCTTTGACGAATTTCGTGTTCCACGCTTGGCCGCTGCGGCAATCCCTGTTAGGATTTATAAAATCCACTCACCGGAGCGAGAATGCAGGCTATCCTTGCGCTGGAGGACGGCAGAGTCTTCCGAGGCAAAGGCTACGGCGCCAAAGGCGAATGCTACGGCGAAGTCGTTTTTAATACTTCCATCACTGGCTATCAGGAAATTTTCACTGACCCCTCCTACTCGGGGCAGATTGTCGTCCTGACCAACCCGGAAATCGGAAACTACGGCACCAACCACGAAGACAACGAAGCCACGCGCCCCTGGATCGAGGGGCTGATCGTGCGCGAGTTCTCGCGCGTGAGCTCGAACTGGCGTTCGCAGCAGGTGGCCGAGGAATATCTGGAACAATTTAAAGTTCCGGTGCTGTCGGACATTGACACGCGGGCGCTGGTGCGGCATCTGCGCGACCACGGCGTGATGCGTGGCGTGGTCTCGACCATTGAGAGCGACGCGGACAAGCTGATTGCCAAGGCGCGATCGATCCCGAAGATGGACGGGATGGATCTGGCCAAAGTGGTGAGCACGAAGGGTCCGTATGTTTGGGAAGTGGGCGAGCGCTCGCACGAGCCCGTCGCCGTGGTCGGAGTGAAAGACGAGCCCGCGCGATTTCATGTAGTCGCGTATGACTTCGGTATTAAGCAGAACATTTTGCGCAAGCTGCGCGGCGAAGGTTGCAAGGTGACGGTGGTCCCAGCGCAGACTCCGGCGGAAGATGTTCTGGCGCTGAAGCCGGATGGAGTTTTTCTGTCGAACGGGCCGGGTGATCCTGAGCCCTGCACGTATGCGGTGGATTCAATTCGCCGGCTCATGGGACGGCAGCCGATTTTCGGAATTTGCCTGGGACATCAGCTGACTGGGATTGCGCTCGGAGGGAAGACTTTCAAGCTGAAGTTTGGACATCATGGCGGGAATCATCCGGTGAAGCAGTTGAAGACCGGGAAGATCGAGATCACGGCGCACAACCATAATTTTGCTGTTGATCCCGACTCGCTGGCCGACAGCGAAGTTGAATTGACTCACATCGATTTGAACGACCAGACGCTGGAAGGCTTGCGGCATCGCAATCTGCCGCTGTTCAGCGTGCAGTATCACCCGGAAGCCGCGCCGGGGCCACATGACTCGCATTATCTGTTCAAGGAATTTACGAAGATGATGGAGGAGTGGAAAGGGTGAAGGCTCACCATCCAAAAGGAGGCGTTCGTAACGAGAGTTTTGAAAGGGCGCGCCTTCAAGGCGCGCCGTAAGATGCGACGAAAGGTTTGCGGCTTTAGCCGCTGAGGGTCGCATCACGGGGCTAAAGCCCAGTTCTTCGATAGAGAGATATTTCGGCGCGGCTTAAAGCCGCGCCCTTTCAAGGCTAGGACATTATGAGGCCTGCAAGAGAGCACGCCACCAACACGGGCCACACCTACATGATTACCTCCGCGACGTGGGGACGCCGCTCTCTTTTTCAGCGTGAATGCTGGGCGAAACTTCTGGTTGACACTCTCTATCACTACCGTGGTTCCGCGTATCTGCTGCATGAATTTGTTGTCATGCCCGATCATATTCACGTTCTGCTCACGCCGAACACAAGCTTGGAGAAAGCTGTCCAATTCATCAAGGGCGGGTTCTCATTCCGTGCGAGGAAGGAACTTGGATCGAGCATGGAAGTGTGGCAGAAGGGATTCTCCGATCATCGGATTCACAACGAAGAAGACTTCCTGCGGCACGTTTCGTATATTCGAGAGAATCCGGTGCGCAAGCATTTGTGCGAACGAGCGGATGAGTTTCCCTATTCATCTGCACAGGCGGGGTTTGATTTGGACCCGGCACCGCAGGGGCTAAAGCCCGTCGAATTGAAGAAGCCGAGCGGCGCGGCTGAAGCCGCGCCCTTTCAAAGCCGCTCTGTCGTTAGCAATACGACCATTTCAAGTCAACACAAGAACAAGATTGCATAAATGCCCAAACGCACTGACATCTCGAAGATTCTGATTCTCGGCTCCGGGCCCATCATCATTGGGCAGTCGGCGGAGTTTGATTATTCCGGCACGCAGGCCTGCAAGGCGCTCAAGGCCGAGGGCTACGAAGTGGTGCTGGCGAACTCGAACCCGGCCACCATCATGACCGACCCGGAGTCGGCCGACCGCACCTATATCGAACCGCTTACGCTGGAGTATCTGGAAGAGATTATCCGCATCGAGCGGGAAATGTCGCCGGGCGCGGGGTTTGCCGTGCTGCCGACTGTCGGCGGACAGACTGCGCTGAATCTGGCGATCGAACTTTCGGACGGCGGCGTGCTGGAAAAATATGACGCCATCCTGATCGGCGCGAACGTTGCGGCTATCAAAAAAGCGGAAGACCGGCTGTTCTTCAAAGACGCCATGCAGCGCATCGGGCTCGATGTGCCCAAGTCAGCGCTGGTCAACAACACAAAAGATGGTCTTGAATTCGCGGGCAAGATCGGCTTTCCGGTGATCATCCGGCCTTCGTTCACGCTCGGCGGGTCGGGTGGCGGCATCGCCTATAACCGCGAAGAGTTGGTGGAAGTTCTGTCGCGCGGCCTCGATTTTTCTCCTGTGCACGAGGCGCTGATTGAAGAGTCGGTGCTGGGCTGGAAGGAATTTGAACTCGAGGTGATGCGCGACACCAAAGATAACGTCATCATCATTTGCTCGATTGAGAATTTTGATCCCATGGGCGTGCACACCGGGGATTCGATTACGGTTGCGCCGGCACAGACTCTGACCGACCGCGAGTACCAGGCGATGCGTGACGCGTCGATTGCGGTGATTCGCGAAATCGGCGTCGACACGGGCGGATCGAACATTCAGTTCGGCGTGAATCCCGAGACCGGGCGGATGGTCGTGATCGAGATGAATCCGCGCGTGTCACGGTCGTCGGCGCTGGCCTCGAAAGCCACCGGTTTCCCCATCGCGAAGATTGCCGCGAAACTTGCGGTGGGCTACACGCTCGATGAAATTCCCAACGACATCACGCGCAAGACTCCGGCGTGCTTTGAGCCCACGCTCGATTACGTGGTCGTGAAGATTCCGAAGTGGCAGTTCGAGAAATTTCCTGGCGCCGACGACACCCTGGGCCCGCAGATGAAATCGGTCGGCGAAGTGATGGCCATTGGGCGCACGTTCAAGGAAGCGCTGATGAAGGGCATCCGCTCGCTCGATACTGGCAAGCGCGTGGGCGGCGACAAGATCGAACCGAAGATTCTGACGAAGCGACTGGTCACGCCGCATCCTGAACGATTGGCCTACGTTCAATATGCCCTGCGCCAGGGGCACACGGTAAAACAGATCGCGAAGATGACTTCGATGGATCCGTGGTTTCTGTATCAGCTGAAGGAAATCAACGACCAGCAACTGGAACTGGAAAAGCATCCGATGGAGTCGATTCCGACCGAGGTGCTGCGCGAAGCGAAGCGCATGGGATTCTCCGATGGACGATTGGCGGCGGTGTGGAGACTCGAGGGGCAGGAGAAGGTTCGTCATTTGCGCAAGAAACACGGTGTGATGCCCGTGTACAAGCGAGTCGACACGTGCGCGGCGGAGTTCGAGAGCTTCACGCCTTATCTTTATTCGACCTACGAAGATGAAGACGAGGCTGCGCCGACCGACAAGAAGAAAGTGATTATTCTCGGCAGCGGTCCGAATCGCATTGGGCAGGGAATTGAGTTCGATTACTGCTGCTGCCACGCGTCGTTCGCGCTGCGCGATGACGGGTACGAGACGATCATGATCAATTGCAATCCTGAAACCGTCTCGACCGATTACGATACCAGCGACCGGCTCTACTTCGAGCCGCTGACGTTTGAAGACGTCTGGGCGATCTACCAGCATGAAACATCGAAAGGCGCGGACGTCGGGCTGATCGTGCAGTTCGGCGGACAGACTCCGCTGAACCTGGCGCTGCCGCTGAAGGCCGCGGGTGTGAAAATCATCGGCACATCTCCGGAGTCGATCGACCTGGCGGAGGATCGTAAGCACTTCAACAAGCTGCTGGAAGAATTGCAGATTCCGCAGGCTCCCGGCGTGATGGCCACTTCGATTGAAGAAGCGGTCGAGGGCGCGGGGCGCATCGGATATCCCGTGCTGGTGCGGCCTTCATACGTGCTGGGCGGACGCGCCATGGTGATTGCGCACGACGAAGCGGCGGTCATCAAATATATGAAAGAGGCGGTTG
>JBEKWZ010000369.1:0-4620 GCA_049512555.1 Candidatus Sulfotelmatobacter sp.
GCAGGCGCGGCCACAGGCGAAGTAACGACAGGTGGCGCGACGCGCGCGACTTTCGGGGGCTCGGCTGCCTGAGGCGCGGGCGCCAGGCGCGGAGGCGGCTCAAGCTTGGTCGCCGCAGTTTGCGCGGACTCGGCGAAACGATCTTCATCCTCGGGCTTGAGCGCGCCCAATACCAATTCGGCGAGCAGGCTCAGGTTGCGGACGTCGCTGTCGTTGAACGCGAACGGCCAGGTGGAAAAGGCTTCGAGCAGACCGATCACCCGCCTCCGCCCGCACAGCGGCACGGCTACCATGGAACGCGCGCCCAGCTTGCGGCACGCCTGCAAGTTGACGCGAGGATCGGTTTCGGTGTCGTCGCATATCACGATCTGCGCGGAACGGAAGCAAGCTCCGGAAAACGCAGAATCGCGGTCAATGCGGGCGCCGACGTCGGGGCGGACATCGCCGGCAGACGCGCGCAGCACGATCTCATTATTTTCGGCGAGGGCGATGGCCAGTCCATCGGCGCCGGTGATGGCTACGGCACGTTCGGCGACCAGTTGCAGCACTTCGTCGAGGATGAACTGCTCTTGCGGGTCAAACTCCGCCACCAGAACGGCCAGACTGGCCGCATCGAAAGCATTGTGGCGCGCGGCCAGCGCTTTGCGGCGGCGAACCTGGTCGTGCAGCGCCGCGAAAGCCAGCAGCGCCTGCAGCGCGTCGGTTTGCGATGGTCGCTTTTGACCGGGCGCGGGGCTATGCGAAGAGGGATCGGATCCGGAGGAAGCGCTCTGCTCGCGCGGCCAGGGAGGCACACTGGCCCCGGCAAGCGGAGTGGTCACTTCACGATCCGGGTTCGTGGTGGAAGTCGCCATGCAGAGACAGTCACTTGTAAAGTTAACGGGCTTTAAGCTTAGTTGCAATTACCTGGACATGACCCCTTGGGCATGTACTTTGGTAAGAGCCCTCCTTGCCCGATTCCGTCTTTCGAAACGGCAGTCGAGAGTTCGCATCGACCGAACGGCGCGAGGAGTAGAATCCTTCGCATCTAGGACGGCTCGAATTACGACGAGTTCGCATCAAGACTAGCTCGGTACAAAAGAGAGCTTCATGCCTCAGCCGCGCACTCACGGATCGCCCAGCCCCGCGGTGGCCGCGCTGATCGTTATCGGGATGCTGGCCATGGTGGTCGTTCCCGCGGCGCTCACGTTGCATTCGGTGAGCGCACCGGGAAAACTTCAGGTTGGGACGAATCCGTCGCCTCACGGGTACACCTGGAGCCTGCTGCTGTTCATCGTTCCGATTCTTGCGATCACACTTTGGTTTCTTCCGAGCGAGGGTCTGGAGATTCCGCAACGTGCGTTCTGGCGGACGATCTGGATTCTCGTTCCACTGGGATGGCTGCTCGACATCCTCTTCGCACAATGGTTTTTCTGTTTTCCGGATAAGACAGCGACCCTTGGCATTCTGGCTCCGGCTTTCGGCAGGCCGGTGCCGATTGAGGAATATGTCTTTTACTTCACCGGATTCATTGCGGTTCTGCTGCTTTATGTCTGGCTGAGTGAATACTGGCTGGCCGCGTATAGCGTTCCGGATTATGCGGCGGAGGCGAGGAAAATGCGCCGGCTCCTGCAGTTTCATCCGACGTCGCTCATCGTAGGCGTGATTCTGATTGGTGCGGCGTGGTTGTACAAGAAAGATTTTGCGCCGGTTGCGGATCGCGATGGGCTTCCGTGGTACTTCACTTTTCTGGTCGCTGGCGCTCTGGTTCCGGCGATGAGTTTCTATCCGGTTGCGCGCCGGTTCATCAACTGGCGCGCTTTTAGTCTGACGATATTTTTCATGCTGCTGATCAGCCAGTTCTGGGAAGCGACGCTGGCTGTTCCTTACGGCTGGTGGGGTTTTCAGCATCGGCAGATGGTCGGGCTGTTTGTGGGAGCGTGGTCGAATTTGCCCATCGAAGAAGTTTTTGTGTGGATGGCTGTGACTTATGCGACGACCATCGTGTTTGAGGTGGTGAAAATCTGGCAGGCCTCGGGGCGCCGGGCGAAGGACGCGTTCCTGGGGACGGAACAAAGCTCCTCTTGAGACTTGGTCGGCGAGCTCTCTTGGCATTCGGAATGGTGGCGGGCGAGACGTAGCAAGCTACGTCTCTACGATTGGATATTCGGTAATCTTCGCACCATCTTAGTTACTAAGGCGGTGCGGGTGGGCGGAGATAAGATTCGTGGGATAGGCCCGGAACCGAGCCGACTCTCCGGCGGTGCAGCATTATGGACGCAGGAATATCTCCCGCGCGGCAACCTAGAATTAAGCACCGGCACGAACTCCGCACTCTGACTTACGTCACGCTTGACCAGGCGAACGGCGGCATCGTGCGCAACCTGAGTCACGAAGGCGTGGGAGTGCAGGTGGTGGCCGCGGTTCGTGCGCGGCAGCAATTGCGGGTGCGCTTCGAGTTGCGCGATCCAAGGCTGCGTGTGGAATCTCGCGGCGAAGTCATGTGGGCTACTTCATCAGGCCAGTGCGGCATCCGCTTCCTCGGCCTGTCTTCGCAGATGACGCAGCAGATCGATGAATGGATTTTCGGCAGCCTGCTGGAGGCGGCTGCGGGGCACGCGGAGAGGACGGAACCGATGTTTGCCGGGACTCCGTTTGGCGAGGCTCTGCTGGCCGAGTCGCTGACCCTGCCCGCGCTCGAGGAGGAAGAGGGGGAGGACGAGGACTTCGATGATGGCGGGCTAATGATTTCCGCAACTCCGCTGAAGGTCATCGAGTTGCCGACACGGCCGCAGCCGGTTCCGCCAGGTCCCATGCTCGATGAGGTGGTTGAGACTGCGGCGGACGAGTTGCTAGAAGATCGACTTCTAGAGGAGCAGTTGCTAGAACATCCGGTGCTACGGGATCAGTCGTTACGAGATGCGTCGTTACGAGATCAGTCGTTACGAGATCAATCGCGAGAATTGGACTGGCTGTCGCGGCCGCTTTCCGGCCGCAGTCTGGTCTGGACGATCAATATACTCGTTGCGCTGGCAGCTCTGCTGCTGGTGGTACTGGTGTTTCTCTCTGTGACCGGGGAGCCTCCGCGATGGCCTCTGGCCATGATGGGCGGGGCTGCGGTGTGTGTCGCCGGATTGTATTGGGGATTCTTTCACCTGTTCGCGGGAGCAAGTCCAGGGGAGCGATTGGGCCGCATGGTGGGATCGAATTCGGAAGAGGAAGAAGTTGGAGGAGCGCGCTTCCGCTGATCGGGTTTAACCTCAGCGGCTAAAGCCGCGGTTCTTAGAGGCACTTCGCGTCGCGGGTGGAAGCCGCGCCCTTTCAAAGCCGTCACTTTGGTACGTTTATCGGCGCGAGCTGGCAACCGAGTACGGAGTACCGGCAGCTGTTTCTAGTTCGCGAAATACTGCTGCGCGAGCCAAAGCTGCAGCGTGCGTTGCTGCTGGCGTGCAAGCTTCACGAAGCGGATGCCCAGATTTCCCCGCTTGTCCTGCCACGCGATCTCCGCCTGAGCCTTCAGCCCAGAGCGGGCGCCGGGCAACGCGAAAGAGACGTGCAAACCCTTCAGCGGCTCGACCGGATCCTTGGTGTGAATCTGCATTCCGCCCTGACTTAGATTGACGAGGAACGCATCAGTCGGCTTCTGGCCTTTGCAGTTCAACGACACAGGGACTTCCAGGCCGGCGCGATGATAGCGCAGGCGCCCATCGAGAATCATGCTGCGCGCCGCGGAGAGCGTGCGTACGGCCTGCTCGACTGAGATTGGTTTTTCGAAGGCGAACAGCGCGCCCGTCTGATCGAGACTCTGGGTGCACTGCGGACCGCCCATGATGACCAGCGGGACGGTTTTCGGAGTGTCCACGCTTTGCAGTTCGCGCAGGAATTGCGCGCTGCCGTTCAGATCACAGTCCACGATGAGGGCATCGATTTTTGATTTGCTGAGCCGGGCCAACGCCCGCTGGGGTTCGTTTTCGACGGAGACGTCCATGTGAAGACCGCCGAGGATGCATTCCAGAACACTGACTTCCTGCCAATCGCGCGAAACCACCATCGAGGAAAGTGTCATGGCTTCAACTCTAGACAGGTCTGTAACGGGGACGTAGATAACCAACGTAACGAAGGGCGGAACGGGCCCGGCTCCCGGTTTTCGCTCGGTCCGCAAATACATTCCCAACCCATTTCCTGCGCGGTACAATCGTTCGACTTTATGGCCTTGGCTCCTGGAACCCGGCTGGGCCCGTACGAGATCATTGCCCCTCTCGGCGCGGGCGGCATGGGAGAAGTTTATAAGGCCCGCGACACGCGGCTGAATCGCATCGTCGCCATCAAGGTTTCCAACGAGCAGTTCTCCGAGCGATTCGAGCGCGAAGCGCATGCGGTGGCGGCGCTGAACCACACCAATGTCTGCACCTTGCATGATGTTGGGTCGAACTACCTGGTGATGGAGTACATCGAGGGCGTGCCACTGCGTGGGCCTTTGCCGCTGGCGCAGGCGCTGAAGTACGCGGTCCAGATTTGTGATGCACTGGATGCGGCGCACCGCAAGGGAATCACTCATCGCGATCTGAAGCCCTCGAATATTCTGGTCACGAAGACTGGAATCAAGCTGCTTGACTTTGGACTCGCCAAAATTGGACGAAG
>JBEKWZ010000370.1:0-4603 GCA_049512555.1 Candidatus Sulfotelmatobacter sp.
ATTTCCGCCGCTTCCCGACTGGAACATGTCCGCTACGCCATCCGTGACCTGGCGTGCGTGGCCGACGAAGTGGTGAAGCAGGGACACAAAGTTCTGCCGCTGAACGTCGGCGACCCGCTGAACTTCGATTTTCAAACGCCGCCGCACATCATCGAAGCCGTCTATAAAGCCATGCGCGACGGCGAAAATGGGTACGCTCCGTCGCCCGGTGTTCCCGAGGCGATCGAGGCCATTCGCGGCGAGGCCGGGCGCAAGGGTATTACCACGGTGCAGGATGTTTTTGTCACCGCCGGGGTGAGTGAGACCGTTGATCTCTGCCTGTCGGCGCTGGTGAATCCCGGCGAAGATGTTCTTACTCCGTGCCCCGACTATCCGCTCTACTCCGCCGTGCTCTGCAAGCTGGGAATCGGACTCAACGCCTACGACCTGAATGAAGACGACGCGTGGCAGCCGGAACTGGCCGACATCGAACGCAAGCTCACGCCTCGCACTCGCGGCATTGTTCTGATTAATCCCAACAACCCGACCGGCTCGCTGTGCACGCGGCAGATGCTGGAGCAAGTAGCGGAACTGGCGCGCCGCCACAACCTGATCGTGTTCTCGGATGAAATCTACGACAAATTGATCCTTGACGGCACGCCGCATCTTGCCTTTGCCGCGGTCGCGCCCGACGTGCCTTGCGT
The DNA here is from genome assembly GCA_049512555.1 of Candidatus Sulfotelmatobacter sp. Lineage (GTDB taxonomy): Bacteria > Acidobacteriota > Terriglobia > Terriglobales > Acidobacteriaceae > Sulfotelmatobacter. The sequence goes on from JBEKWZ010000370.1 coordinate 684, forward strand.
AACTTTCGGCGGAATGTCGAAGAATTATCTCGTGCCGGGATGGCGCATCGGATGGGGCATCGTCTCTGGTGAAGCGGCCGCGGTGAAGGCCTATACCGAGGGCGTGCATCGCCTCCTGCGGGCGCGGCTCTGCGCGAACCATCCTGAACAGTACGCGATCCGGCCTGCGCTGGAAGGTCCGCAGGATCATCTGATCGAAGTGCAGCGCAAGCTGCGCTCCCGCCGCGATCTCACGCAGAAATGGTGTGAGGCAACGCCGCGCGTGAGTTGCGTCGCGCCGCGCGGGGCTTTTTATGCTTACCCCAAAATCGATATCCCGGAGAGCGACGAGATTTTTGTGAAAGAACTGATCCGCCAGAAACGTGTCATGGTCGTGCATGGATCGGGCTTCGGACAGAAACCGGGCACGCAGCACTTCCGCATCGTCTTCCTGCCAGATGAAAAGACGCTGACCAAGGCCTACGCGGGAATTGCAGACTTCATTCGCGAACGCTACGGAAAAGCAGTAGTCTCAGTAAATGCCAGGTAAAACTGCCGAGACACGCTTCGCATACTCCTCAAATTCCTGCCCAAACGCGGCTCGCAGCAGTTTCTCTTCGCTGCGCACACGGATGAGCAGACCGATAACGAAAATGACAATCGCGACAATTGTAGCGATCCAGTGTTCCATGGCCAGGCCAGTGGCAATCAGCATCCCCAGCATCCCTGTGTAGATCGGATTGCGAACGTAGGCGTAAGACCCGACCGTAATGAGTTTGTGGCCCTCGACCAGGCGCGCCGGCACCGCCCACTGCTTACCGAGGGTGCGCACCGCGGCTGCGACCAGCCAAACCGATCCCCCCGCAATGGCTACGCTCAGCACCGATAGGGCGATTCCGGCGACGCCGGAAAGGGCTGCGACCGGCGGCAGGAATGGCTGCCACGGTGGCTGGAAAAACACCAGAAAATAGCCACACATCTGCAGAAAGATGCCCAGCGTAGCGGGCCTGTCGCGTTTGGTCTCGGGTGCTTTCGGGGGCCGCTTGCGAAGCAGGAAGATCCCTACGAACACGAGCCAGCACAGGACCACGCCGAACAAGGTCGCGAGCGTGAGCGGAGTTGGGGACATCCTTCCGGGCCTCGCCCGCCATGGTAATACATCGTCTCTACGCTTGCGCTTGGCCTTTCCCCTCGAATCTGTTTAAATTACGACAGCGCAACCCTGCGGCGTGTTGGTGTTTCTACATTTGTGGTCGATATTCATTCTCACATTCTGCCGGAAGTAGATGATGGCCCGAAATCGTGGGACATGGCGCTCGCCATGTGCCGCGTGGCCGCGGCCGACGGCATCACCCACATGGTCGCCACTCCCCACGCTAATGACCGCTATCACTATGATCGCGATTATCTGAAGGGACTGGTCGATCACCTGCAAGAGCTGACGGGCGATTCACCGAAGCTGCTGCTGGGTTGCGATTTTCATTTGTCTGTTGACAATCTGCGGGACTCCCTGGCCAACCCTACGCGCTACGTGATTGAAGGCACGCGCTACCAACTGGTTGAGTTCAGCAATTACAGCATCCCAGAGAACACCACGGATTCTTTTTTCAAGCTGGGGGACTGCGGGATCACGGCGGTCATCACCCATCCCGAGCGCAACCCGATTTTGCGCGAGAATCTGCAACGCGTGGTGGAGTGGGCAGAACAGGGCAGCGTGGTTCAGATCACGGGCTCGGCCCTGACTGGGTTCTGGGGAGAGCGCACGCGCCGCGCCGCGGTTTGGCTACTGGAACGCCAGGCCGTGCACGTGCTCGCCACCGACGCGCACGATCTGGAGAAGCGCATTCCGATTCTTTCTACTTCGCGCGACGCGGCGGCTGAAATCTGCGGAGAAGACGTCGCTGAAGCACTGGTGGAAGCCAATCCGCGCGCCATCATCATGAACCAGCCCCTGCCGTATTTCCCGCGGCCGGTGATGACCAGCTATAAGAAAAACTAGCATTCCGCCCGTGTCTATCCCTCAGTTCTTCGGGTCGTCTTCTCCTTGGTCTTTGTAGACAACCTGCCCCGGTAACGTTGTTAATCTTCTACTGCGGGTGGGAGGAATCAGTCTGACTGGGAGTTGGGCCGGGCGCGGGAACAATCCCCGGCGCCGCGCTGTGCGAGGTCGTGGGCATCGGCTCCGCCCGCGGCGCATCGGGCACGGTGGTCATGGCGCTTTCCGGATTCAGCAGATGCTCTTTGCTCGGCCCCAGTCCCAGCTTGATCAGCGCTCGCGAGTCGGGCACGGTCTTGCTTTGCCAGCCGTGATCTGCCTGGTAGCGGCGCATGGCTTCTTCGCTAGCCTGGTTCCAGGTGCCGGTGGCTTCTCCGCTGAGGTAGTGCTCGCGGATCAGGGCTTCCTGAATAGCGCGGGCCCGCTGCGAGTCTATTTTCTGCTGTCCGCGGGCGCGCGCTGATTTCTTTCGCGAGGAGCGCTTTGCAGTCGAGGCGGTGTGAGTTCGGGTAGCAGGTTTCGTGGAACTTGCGGTTTTCGAACTTGTGCTTTTCGGAGCAGTGGAGTTTTTCGGACTCGTCGTCGGGGTAGAAGCCTTTGCAGTGGTGTTGGGATGCGCGGGGGCGGCGGTGCTTGCGGTGGCTGGCTTGGTCGCGGCAGCGTCGCCGGCGGAAGTCTGGCGAGCTGCGGTTGCAGGCACGCTTGCCGACATCGCCAGTACGCACACGGCTGCGCAGCTAGCGACGAAACGGGCACTCCGGATTTCAGCCCAAGTTCTCAACAAGAAAACCTTCGCCTCACGCCAGTCCTGCGGGCTAGAACCGCATTCGAACTCCCAACAATAAAAGGCCCAACGAACGCTGGCATTGTAATCATCCTCGATAGATGCGTACAGTGCCAGTTCCCGTTGGGCCTTTTTCAGTTACTGAAGTGTACCGGCCAGGAAGATGGTGCCGTCCTGCCGCGTCGAACCCCGTTGCCGCACCAGGAACACAACGTCCTGGCCGCTCTTCAGGCTCGACTCCAGCTTGGCGAATTCTTCTTCGCTGTTGACCGGCTGCTTGTTCACTTCGAGGATTATGTCGCCCCGTCCGAGTTTCACGTCTTCGGCAAACGAACCGGGCTTCACATCCTGCACGATCACGCCTTTCCCTTGCGGCATGTCCAGACGATCAGCCATTTCGGGCGTCACTTTGCGCACGATCACCCCGAATTTGCTCGGCTTCGGAGCGTTCTCGTCTTCGCTGTCCTGAGCGTCGCCGAGGCGGCCGGCAAACAGTTTGGCGCGATCGGCGATGGTCACCACCGTGTCCTGTTGCTTGCCGTTACGTAGGAAGCCCAGAGTCGCCTTCGATCCCGGCTTACGGGAGGCGATGTCGGCCACCAGTTCGGCACCTTTCATCACTTTTTTACCGTCGATGAGCGTGATGGTGTCACCCACCTTCAGTCCAGCCTGGTCGGCCGGGCTTCCGGCCACGACGCTCGATACAGTAACTCCGGATCCAGCACCGTAAACGCGCATGATCGCCGGATTCTCTACCGCGTCAAACGTGATGCCGATCGAGCCCCGCGTTACCCGGTGTTCCGGCCCGGTCAGCTGGTTGTACACATCGACCACGGTTTTCGATGGCAGCGCGAAGCCTACGCCCGCGTAGGCGTTGGTCTCGCTGAGGATCGCCGTGTTGATGCCAATCACTTCGCCATTCATGTTGACCAGCGGTCCGCCGGAATTGCCGGGGTTGATGGCCGCGTCGGTCTGGATGAAAGTCTGGAACTGGCGCAGCGGAACGATGTCGCGCCCTTTCGCCGAAACAATTCCCGCAGTCACCGTCTCTGACAAGCCGAACGGGCTGCCCACGGCCAGGACCCAGTCGCCGACCTGCATGCTGTCGGAGTTGCCCATCTTGGCGGCCGGCAGGGAGCGGTCGATCTCGACCTTAATGAC
>JBEKWZ010000371.1:0-4599 GCA_049512555.1 Candidatus Sulfotelmatobacter sp.
CCGATGGCCGGATTTTATCACCGGAGTTGTTCGCTCCGGCGTTACCTGCATGATTACCACTCGCGCCGATCAGCGAGCGCGGTAGAATACGGCTCGCGCCTGCCCCGTGACGTGAATCTCGACGAGTTCGGGAAGGTGACGGCTCTGTACCGCCTGCCAAACGCTGTCACCCTCGAAGGCAACCACGTAGTCGGCATACTGCGCGGGATCAGCCAAAGCCCGCTCCCACAGACCTTCGGGATCGGCGGGTTGTCTCCAGGTGCGGTGATTGCCTTCGTTGATGACATGTTCGAGCGGGATCCCGGCCTGCTGCACCGCGCCGACATGATCCCCGAGGTACATGAGCAGAGTGGAATTCGGGGGAAGCTTTTCTAGCCAAACCGCAACCTGGGCTTCGAGTTGATTGCGAGTGCCCATGTTGACCTGAGCTTCTTTGAGCGAGACCGGTCCGGCGAGCCAGACGGACGCGTAACTCGCGATGACGAACGCGAATGTGCCCAACACACACGCCAGACGGAGGCGCGGCCTAAAACTTTCAGCTTCCGCAGTTCGATGTGTCAGGATCGCCAGTGCCACGACGAAGGCTGGCAGCAGCTGCAATCCGTAACGCACGTTGTAGTGAGAAAACGGCCACCACGCCGGGACGAAGATAGGAACACCGCCGTAGGCCACTGACAGCGCGTAAAAGGGCACGGGGACGAACAGGAAGAGCAACGGCCAGGCGCGAGGGAATGCCGCAACATCGCTGCTTCTGTGGCGCGAGGTGAATGCGGCGGCTACGACGCCCGCGAGCGCGAGCAAAACCCAAGCCCGCTGCAACCATTCGTTTTCGGCCATGTTGGCTTCAGCCGATTTTAGAAAATACATTCCCGCCAGCAGTGGATTGCCGCTGCCGGGATGACCCGGATTGACACCGCTTTGCGTTTTGCGTTCGATGGCCTTGGCGGAATACGGTCCGTTGGCAAACTCGAGCGGGTTGCGGTAGACGATTGCGTTGTACGCAAGCCACAACGAGGGTGCAGCCGCGGTAATCAAGACGAACTTCACGGCGGTTGCTCGCGTGACCCGTAAAGCCGGTGCGTCAGTAATCGGGGTGTTAGCGAGCAAGCTGCGAATCATCACCGTCGCCGCCATGGATGCGGCCAGAAACCATCCGTCGTAGCGGGTCAGGCACGCGGCCGCCAGACACAGGCCACATTTCGTGAGAGCCTTCGCGTCTCCCCGTACGGACTCAGCGAAATAAACGACTGCCCAGACGAAGAACGCAAGATAGAGCGCCTCGCCCATGGCCGTGGTTTGCATGTATACCAAATTCGGATTGGCAGCACACACCAGCGCCGCAGTCCATGCGGCTAAGCTGGCTGTTCGAGCTGGTGCAGCGTCCCGCCCCGCTTCCGCTCCCCGGGCCGGTTCAGCGCCGCGAGATAATGTCCCTCGAACCAGCCGGAAGATTCCGATCACGCCGAACACGTACGCCATCATGGAAGGAATCGAGCCGCCGAGACCTCGTCGCCACATTTCGCCGGAGAGGAGGAAAGGAACCATCAGCAGGTGCGGCAGGGGCAGCCACACGGTTCCGAGTTGCAGCAGGCCGGGAGTTTTCGAATCGAAGATACGGCGTGCGATGTTGATGTGGGCAACCGCGTCGCCATAGAGCAGCACGTCGTTGCGCTGAAAATAAAACAGAAATGAAAAAACAGAAACACACGTCGCTAGCCAGGCCAGCAGCCGGACTTCGGAGTCCCAGGGAGAACTGGGTAGAGCGTTCTTTATTTTCTTGGCCATCTGCGACTGGATAGAGAGCTTACGGCGCGGCTTAAAGCCGCGCCCTTTCAAAACCCGACCGACAAACCTTCCGCAGTCGCGCGCAGGGCGTTCGGACTAATCGAGGTGTGTCAGTTCGCGAAAGACCTGAAACCGCGCATCGATCTCTTCCCGGGTCAGCGACTGCAGGCGCTCGGTGCCGAAGCGTTCGACGGCGAACGATCCCATGACGCCGCCGTAGAACAGTGCGCGCTTCAGAACCTCGCGGGTCAATTCTTTTTGCGAAGCCAGGTAGCCCATGAATCCGCCGGCGAAGGAATCTCCCGCGCCGGTTGGGTCCTTCACTTCTTCAATGGGTAAAGTTGGGGCGCGAAAAGGATGATGACCGATGCCAAACGCTCCCTCACGAAAGAAAATGGTTGCGCCGTATTCGCCGTGTTTGATGACCAGTGCCTGCGGGCCCATGGCCAGAACTTTGCTCGCCGCGCGCGGCAGGTTGGCTTCGCCGGCCAGCATTTTCGTTTCCGTGTCGTTGATTAATAGAACATCGACGAGCTTCAAGGTTTCGCGCAGTTCTGCGAGGGCGCCCTTGATCCAGTAATTCATGGTGTCGCAGCCGGTCAGGCGCACGCGGCTCATCTTCCGCCGCACCTGAGCTTGCAGGGTCGGCTGAATGTTCGCGAGAAAAAGAAACTCGGTGTCTTCGTACTCCTTGGGAATACGCGGCTGGAAGCCCTCGAAAACGTTCAGATCAGTAAAATCGGTTTTGGCTTCATTGAGATTTTCGCCGTAGGTTCCTCCCCAGCGGAAGGTTTTGCCTGGGGCGTGCTCGATGCCGCGAATGTCGATTCCACGCTTCAGAAAAAGCTGTTCCTGTTCGGAGCCAAAGTCCTCGCCTACGACGGCTACGACGCGTACCTGCGTGAAATAACTTGCGGCTAGCGAGAAGTAGGTTGCTGCCCCGGCCAAAATTCCCTTCACACTGCCCGAGGGCGATTTGACGTCATCGAATGCAACCGAACCGACTACGAGAATGCTCATCCGGAAATCCTGTCTTTAGGCTGTAGTTTGTGATTCGTGTTAATGGCTGGCAAAGCCGTCATTACTTTACATATTTGCCGAGAATCAGCTTCAACTTCTTTTTCGTCGCGGGGGGAATCTTCTTGGGATCGGTGAGAATTGCGTGGGCAAGTGCGGAAGCACATTTGCACGAGCGGCCGCGCGGCATGGCCGCTACGGTTTCACGGACAACTTTGGTCGCGTTGTCGGCGTTCTTGAGCAGCACCGCAACGATCTGATCGACGGTCACCGAATCATGATGGGGATGCCAGCAGTCGTAGTCGGTGACCATGGCGACCGTGACGTAGCATAGCTCCGCTTCGCGGGCCAGCTTGGCTTCCTGCAGGTTGGTCATGCCGATGACGTCCATGCCGAGGCCGCGATAGACGTTGGACTCCGCCTTGGTGGAAAACTGCGGGCCTTCCATACAGAGATAGGTTCCGCCGCGCTTGCCGACTACGCCGACTTTTTTGCAGGCAGACTCAACCACGCCTGCCAGTTCTGCGCAAACCGGATCGGCGAAGGCAATGTGCGCCACCACACCGCCGCCGAAAAAAGTATCGACGCGATGGCGGGTGCGATCGAAAAACTGGTCAGGGATGACGAAGTCGAGCGGCTTGTGCTCTTCTTTCAGCGATCCGACTGCGGAGATCGAGACGATGCGCTCGACACCGAGTTGCTTGAAGCCATGAATGTTGGCGCGGAAATTCAGTTCGCTGGGCAGGATGCGATGGCCGCGTCCATGGCGCGCCAGAAATGCGACTTTGCGTCCTTCGATGGTGCCGCACACGTAGGCGTCGGAAGGCGCGCCGAACGGCGTTTTCAAGCGCACTTCCTTCACCTTGCCGAGGCCGGGCATGGCGTACAAACCGCTGCCGCCGATGACCCCGATCTCCGCCTGTGCCGACCGTTTTTCTGCCAATAACCCTCCAGCATCGCTTGCGTAAACGCCAGCCAAACTTGTGATTATACAGGACCAGAATCCGGCATTCGCGCCTCGGCTGCGAGGCTCCTTTCGACCGCACACGGGTCAGGACAGCGGAGCGAAGGGCGCTACAATCTGGAACATGAAGTTTCGTGACACAGCCTGCGTTCTGTTTTTGTTGTGCGGTTGGAGCTACCCGCAAGACAAACCAGCGGACAGAATCGCGGCACCCGAGCCGAGATCGGTCACGGTGCCTGCGGCCATCGATCACAACCGCGTCGTCATCAACGCGGACATCCCGCTTCCCAACGGATCCAGCGAGCGCGTTCATGCCTGGGTGGATAACGGCAATCCTGATCTGTATATTTCTCGGCGCCTGGCCACGCTGCTGCAGCTACCGGTTTCCTGCAAAGAGAATGACAAGGAATGCTCTTCTCCACCGCCGCGCGAGATCACCATCAACGGGATGAGAATCTCTTTGACTGACCTGAAGGAAGCGAAGATTCCGCTGAGGCCGGTGAATGCGGCCTCGGTCGTGGCCGCGGGCATGGGCGTTGAGATTACTTTGCCGTCGAGTATTCTGTGCCACTATGACGTCCTCATCGATTTTCCCGAGCACAAGGTTTCGATCGGAGCGCCGGGCACGATTGCTTTTCGGGGGCAAAGCGAGAAGGTTCAGGTCAATGCGGAAAATGGCCTGATTCAGATTCCCAGCCGGATCGAGAAACAGAAATGCAATCTCGCGCTCGACCTGGGCTCGTCGATCAGTTTTCTTTCTGACGACGTGTTCGACAAACTGGCCGCCGCTCATCCGGATTGGCCGCAGATGACCGGCGCTGTCGGTTCAGCCA
>JBEKWZ010000372.1:0-4599 GCA_049512555.1 Candidatus Sulfotelmatobacter sp.
GACTTTCCAAGGGCGGGTGCGGAATTTCTGGGCGAGTTTGGCCGGGCCGTCTTTGTCGGTCGAGAACTCGTAATAATTGTTGTAGGTGGTGACGTCTTTGGACGGAGTGACCGTTTCGGTGGTGCTGAACGGGCTTTTCTGGATGCCGTCGATTTTGTTTCCCGCGAGCGCCACCGTCGACGGCGAGATGACTTCACGCAGGACTGCGCCGGTGGCCGCCGCCGCTCCGGCGAGCGCCGCGCTCGCAAGAAACTTGCGGCGGTTCAGATACACAGTTTTTGGAGTGATTTCCGACGAAGGTATATCCGGCACTTTCTTGATCAACATTCAGAACCCCTGACTATATATACGCACATCCGCCCCGGGCGGATTGGATAATTCTATTTTCAATCAAATAGGACGCTGGGGAGGGGAAAAAGTTGCATGAGGCTTGAACGAGTTCTGGACGAAAGCGTCCCTCAGGGGCTGAAGCCTGCATCAGGTCTGGTGTCTACGGCACGACTGGAAGCGGTCCCTTCCCAGAACCTTGCTTCGGCCTATGCGTTTTAGGGGTGACAGACAGCCTTTCCCTAGCCCAATACATCCCGTACTTTGCGCGACAGATTTTGCAGGGTGAAAGGTTTTTGCAGGAACGCGGCGCCTTTTTCGATGGTGCCGTCGCTGATGATGGCGTCCTCGGTATAACCGGAGAGATAGAGGACTTTGGTTTCGGGACGGGTCTGAGCCAGTTGCTGAACTAATTCGCGGCCACCGATTCCGGGCATGACCACGTCGGTGATGACGAGGTGGATGTCGCCCTGGTGGCGGGCGGCAGCGGCCAGCCCGGCCTCGCCGTTCTCCGCTTCGACGACGCGATAGCCTTTCGCGATCAGCGTGTCCCGCACCAGTTCGCGGACCGGGGCTTCGTCTTCCACTAACAGGACGGTTTCGGTGCCTCCGGCGGCAGCGTGAGGTGTCGGTGCTGAATGGCGCTCGGCGACACCATCCACGCGAGGCAGATAAATATGGAATGCCGTGCCGACTTTTTCTTCGCTCTGCACCATGACGTATCCGGCACTCTGCTTCACGATGCCGTAGACCGTGGAGAGTCCGAGTCCGGTGCCCTTGCCTTTTTCTTTCGTGGTAAAGAACGGCTCGAAGATTCGCGACTGCGTCTCTTTGTCCATGCCGATGCCGGTGTCGCGAACGGTCAGCAGAACATAGTGGCCAGGACGGATGAAGGTCTGGCCGCGGCGATGATTCTCATCCACGATCAGATTCTCGGTTTGGATAGACAGCTTGCCGCCGGCTGGCATCGCGTCCTTGGCGTTCACCACAAGATTCATCAGGACCTGTTCCAACTGTCCTGCGTCGGCGCGGGTGTGGGCCGCATCGGGAGCCAGGGCCGTGCTGAGTTCCACAGTTTCGCCGATCAGGGGCCGGAGCAGACGCTCCATGTCCTGCACAATGGCGTTGACGTCGACGATCTTGAGTTCGAGCAACTGCTTGCGGCTGAAAGCCAGGAGCTGGCGGGTCAGAGTGGTGGCCCGATCGGCGGCCTGCTGAATGGCCCGTCCCTTTTCGTGCAGGGGATGATCGAGGCTGAGGTTCGCCAGAATCACTTCGGCATATCCGCTGATCACGGTCAGCAGGTTGTTGAAGTCGTGGGCCACTCCACCGGCGAGCCGGCCGACAGCTTCCATTTTTTGGGCCTGGCGGAACTGGTCTTCGAGCACGCGGCGGTCGGTGACGTCCTCGGCGATCGCCTCGAGCACATCTGCCGGTTCATCCACGTTGCTGACGGCGCGGCCGCTGATGCGGACGGTGATCGCCCGGGCATCCTTGCACTTCCATTTCACTTCGATTCCATCCAGGCGGCCGGTGCGACGGAATTCTTCGATGAGACGCGTGTGTTCTTCGGAGTGTGCGAATACGTCCCTTTCGGGATCGAGCAGCAGAACTTCTTCGGCTGAACCGTATCCCAACATGGTGATGAGAGCGGGATTGACGTCGAGGAACCTTCCTTCCAGACTGGAGCGATAGATTCCGTAGACCGAACTCTGCACCAGAGAGCGGTAGCGAGCCTCGGAGCGGCGAAGGGCCTGTTCGTTGCGCTTGATCTCAACCGCGCTGGCCACTTGGCGGGCGACGAAAGTCAGAATCTCTTTGTCGCGTTCGCCGTAGCGAATGTTCTTGGAGTAAGTCTGAACCACCAGGCCGCCGAAAGTGTGGTTATTGACTTTGAGCGGAACGCCCATCCAGTCGAGTGAACGCGAACCGTTGCGGGCCACTTCGCCGCGGTCTTCCATGCCCTGCAGAACCTCGGGCGTCGCCAGCAGGGGTTCGCCCACACGGATGAGATAGTCAGTCAGTCCCCGGCCGCGTTTCTTAGGGGGCGGCGCGGAATCGCGTTCATCGACGAAGTAGGGAAAGCTGAGCAACTCGGTGGATGAATCGTAGAGCGCGATGTAGAAGTTGCGGGCGTACATCAACTCATCGACGATGCTGTGCACGGCGGCGAAAAACTGCTGGAGTTCGTGGGCGCTGCTGCTTTTTTCAGCGACGCGGTAAAGAGCTGAGCTCAGAGCTTCGACCCGCCTGCGGTCTGAAATGTCGTGGTATCCGGCGTAGAAGCCCGCCCTCTCGCCATTCAGCAGCAGAGGGGCACAGGACAAAGAAACGTCGAGCAGAGTTCCATCTTTCTTTCTGCGCTGGGTTTCTAGAGTGATGCGCTCGCCTTTTGCGAGCGCTTCGGTTACCCATCGCGACTCCGCTTGACGCTCGGGGGGCACGACGAGATTTTCGAGCGATTGCCCGATCACTTCGGCCGCCTCGTAATGAAACATGCGCACGAAGGTCGCATTGGCCCACAGCACGCGATGGTCGCAATCGGCGATGCTCAATCCATCGGGAGATGCCTGAAACATCTGCTGCAGAAACTGCAGTGGAGGCTGGGCGCTCTGCACCGCTTCAGCGAGTGGAGGTAGAGGGCAGGAATGTTCCGAGCAAGAACCGTTCGCGGGAGAAGCAGCGTTGCCCGCGGGCGCATCTTCCGCCGGAACAAACCCCGGCGGACTTCCGCTCTCCAAGGCCTTTTTCAGCCGGTTGGCGCGGGAAAGATCTGGCCGTCCTGATGGGGCGACACGTTCACCCATCCGCGAATTCCCCCTCGAAATACGCAGTCCATGGGCATGGTAGAACCCCGGAGTACCAAGCTGAAAGTTACCGGGGTAATCCCGAAAAGGCAGATTCCAAATTGGGCGCGCTTCCCCAGCCCTTCGTAACTTGGAGCCCAAGCCAAGCGGTCTTTATGCTCTACGCTGGAGGAGCGTGTCGCGAAGAACGCCCTTTCCGGAGGACTATTGTCTCCAATTATCGAACGACCGCGACCCGGCGGTTCTGTCCGCAGGCCGGATCCGACCGATCAGCACTGGACCATGCTGCTGTTTGAAAGCCTGTCGGCAGGCGTGATGGCGGTGGGAGTTGGCATGGCTGCGGTGCTGATTGTGGTAGGCGTCTATGTGCTCATCGTTTGGCCCCTTACCTTCTGGGATCTGACGAATCTGGGCGCGGAGAACTATAACTCGTGGGCGGATACGGTATTGTGGTCGGTCTTCGCCGGTGGAACACTGGCCGGGTACTGGTGCTTCAGTGGTGCGGCCTTCAAGAACAAAGGCAGGAATAGAGTTCCGGTGCGCCCGGGCCGAGCCCGAAAATAAGCCCAGGTCCTGGAAACCGGTGGCTTCGCAGTTACTCTGGTGGGTCGTCGGGATAGCGCCCGTCCCGTTGAACTGTCACAATGGCCGCACCGAATGCACTTTACCACCTGGAAATTCCGGCAAGGTGCAATCTCAGTGTGCGGACAAAATACCTGGCAAGAGGGAGTTTGCGGATGAACCGTTTTGGGGCGGGGCCTGTCTGCTTTCCGGCGCGAGCAGCACTGTTTCTGTTTTTCTCCATGGTGGTCGCGCACTCTCCTGCTCCGGCGCAAACGCCGGGCATCACCGACGACAGCATTCTGATAGGATCGTGCGCTGCGCTGGACGGCCCTGCACATTTCCTGGGCAAAGAAACGGTGATGGGGGCGCAAACCTATCTCCATTCGATAAATGAAGAAGGCGGAGTGTTTGGCCGCAAAATTCAACTACTGGCCTTCGATGACGGCTACGATCCAGACCGCGCCCCGGGTTGCTTTCAACGCCTCGCGAAGGAAGGCGTGTTCGCGTTGGGATTCCTGGTAGGTACTCCGACGGCCAAGGTATATGTGTCGCTGGCGCAGGACCAGAAGATCCCGGTGGTGGGGTTGTTCACCGGCGCGCAGATGCTCTACGAGCCCCCCAAACATTACGTCATCAACGTGCGCGCGTCGTATTACGACGAGACGCGACAGCAGGTCGACAAACTTTGGGATGCAAACATCCGCAAGATCGGAGTGATTTATCAGGACGACGCGTTTGGCAAGACGGTGCTGGATGGAGTGAAACTGGCGCTGCAGAAGCATAACGCCGCGCCCGTGGGGCTGGGGACGTTCGCCAGGAATACGGTGGATGTGCAGGATGGGATGAAGGCGGTGATGGCGGCACGCCCGCAAGCAGTGGTGGTGGTAGGACCGTATGGGCC
>JBEKWZ010000373.1:0-4592 GCA_049512555.1 Candidatus Sulfotelmatobacter sp.
TGTCGTTCGAGGCGACTGCTCTGGCAGTTTTTACGCTGCTGACGTTGATTATTTGCCGTGGGTTGTCGTCGCGCATACCGGGACCGATTGTGGCTTTGGTGCTGGTCACGGGAGCGGTTTATTTTTTTCATATCCCTGTGGAAACAATTGGGACCAGGTTTGGAGGAATTCCGGGCGGACTGCCGCACTTGCAGATTCCGAAGTTTCGGACGGATTTGATTCACGGGTTGCTGGGACCGGCGTTTACGGTGGCGATGCTGGGCGCGATTGAATCGTTGATGTCGGCGGTAGTCGCGGATCGAATGAGTGGCGACCGGCACAATCCGAACGTGGAGTTGATTGGACAGGGCGTGGCTAATATTTTTTCGCCGCTGTTTGGGGGATTGCCGGCGACGGGGGCGATTGCGCGGACGGCGACGAATATTCGGTCGGGGGCGCAGACGCCGGTGGCGGGGATGATTCATGCGCTGACGCTGTTGTGCATTCTGTTGTTCGCGGCGCCGCTGGTCAGCTACGTGCCGATGGCCGCGCTGGCGGGGATTCTGATGGTGGTCGCCTACAACATGGGCGAGTGGCGGGAGATTCCGCAGCTGTTGAAGCTGACCAAGACCGACATCAGCATCTGGCTGGTGACTTTTGCGCTGACTGTGTTTGCCGACTTAACTGTCGCGGTGGAAGCAGGGATGATTCTGGCGGCGCTGCTGTTCATCAGCCGCGTGGCCGCGACTACCACGGTTTCGCAGGTGACTGACGACTACGTGGAAGACGGACGGGTACACATTCTGCAGGGCAAGGACATTCCGTATTTCTGCACCATTTTCCGCATTCACGGGCCGTTTCTGTTTGGTGCGACGGACAAGATGTCAGTAGTAACGGAAGATCTGCACACGCTGCCGCCAGTGGTGATTTTGCGTCTGCGGAATATGACTGCGCTCGACGCGACCGGGCTGTTTGCGATCGAAGAGACGGCCAAGCAACTGCACGCGAGCAAGCGGACGCTGATTCTGTGCGGGGCGCGGGAACAGCCGGCGCAGCTGATTCATCAGGCGGAGTTCGCGGAAGTGATTGGCAAGGAAAACATTTGCGACAACGTGCAGGATGCGCTGCAGCGGGCGGAGGAAGTTTTCGAAGGGCTCGATCGGAAATTTGTGGAGGCGAAGAGCTAGTTTCCTGACGGTGATTTGCGGCTGTGAAAGAAGTGGCGCTTGAGGTCGGGGTAGAACTCGGCGAACACGTTGAAGATGCTGTTGGTGCTGAGATTGACTGCCCAGTTGGTTGAGACGGAGCGCAGGGTGCGGTCCCGCGCCGGATAGTAGCTGGTTGAGATGCCGCAGGAAATCAACTGGCCGACCGTTTCGGAAGTATTGAATCCCGCCGTGCCGTTATCCCTTTGCGTTACAAATGTGCGGCTGACGGCATACCACGCGCGGGCCACGGCTGATCCTCGACCGCGACGGAAGTAGCGCGGGTCTTCCTGCAGGATCGAAGGCAGAAAACCGTAGATCAGAATGCTGCCGGTGATTTGATCGAGTTCGCCGGCGGCAAAGCGTTTCTCGTAGGCACCCCATCCCTGGCCATAATGGGGCTGGGCGTTGGCGGCCTGCTCCATGCCGGTGCGGAACATATTCACCACGTGCGCGCTGGGGTCGAGGGCCTGATGGAGCGCAAACTCGTACTTCTGGTCTGCGGTCATCGGGAGAGTGCTGGCGGAAATGGTATTGGCAGTCGCGACGTTCAGGGCCGGCACTTGCTGGGGAAGGGGTTCGGCATCCGGAACTGTCGGCGGAGTTGACGCAACGCTACCGGAAGTAATTTGAGCTGGGAGTGAAGCTGCGGAAATACACATCAGGCCAACCCACGAGATTCGGAGCAAGAACCGGGTTATCGCCAGAGGGCACCAACTACAAGACAAGGATGTTTGAGCGTACCGGGGGGACGGGAGCGGGGGAACTACAAAGCGCGCAGATGAGGTGACGAAAGTCATCGCAGGTAGGCGCAGCGAAGAAAGAAAAACGCTCGTTGCAGGGAACGAGCGTTTCGCCGCCGCTGGAGAGTGATGGTTACCTGTCGATGCGCTGCACGACCGAAAGAATTTTCCACTCGCCGTCGGATTTCGTAAGCGTCATGTAGTCCACCCAGCCTGGGGTCACGAGTTTCGCGGAGGCGATGGTTCCAGCAACATCCAGGACGGTGACCTGCTCGGTGCGGTCCGCCTGCGGGATGTCAGGAGCGCCGTGCGAGCGGATTTCTTCCACCATCTGCGAACCGGTTTTATCTCTCATCGGGATGTCTCGGCGAATCATGTGCTTCAGGTAGTGGGGATGGAGCGTCTGCTGCATGCGGGGGGCATCGCCAGTGTAATAGGCTTCAATGTAGTTGGTAACCGTGGCACGCACGGCGGAGGAGTCGTCAGGGGCCGGCTTGTTGTCTTGCGCAAAGGTTGCAATATTGGAAAACAGAAACAGGCACAGGGCGAAACCGGGTACGAGGCGTTTCATGGTCGGTGGTCTCCGCGGAGGTGAAGCGATTCGGGCATGGCGATTATGCATGAGACTGTCGCGTAGGAAGCTACACCGAAGGTCATGTCTTCGGCGGCAGAAGGACAAGCGGGGTCGCTCGTCGGCAAGGATTGCAGTCACCGGGGCTAAAGCCACATTCATTGTTGCCGGCTAACGCGGCGCTTAAGCGCCGCTCTTCCACGGTTGCACACGCATTCTGGTACTTGGCTCATGGGCGCCGGGCCCTGTTGGCCAAACTGCTAGACTATTCATCTTTCGGGCGGCTTTCCTCTAGACTGGCCGGAGGGCGGCTTACCTTGCAATGATCGTCAACTTTGCAGAACGGGCGCACAACCACAACTGGGAACTCGATCCGGTGGTGCGGTCGCTGCTTGATACGGATTTCTACAAGCTGCTGATGCTGCAATTTATCTGGAAACATTTTCCGAACACGCGGGTGGAGTTTTCGCTGATCAACCGGCACGCTTCGGTGCGAATGGCAGACATCATCCACATCGAAGAGCTGAAGGTACAGCTGCAGCACGTGCGGGGACGACGGTTTCGAAAATCGGAACTGGTGTGGCTGGCGGGCAACACGTTTTATGGGCGGCGTGGAATTTTTGAGCCCGCGTTTCTGGAGTGGCTGGAGCGTGACTTCCGACTGTCGGATTATCAGCTGTCGGTGCGGGACGGGCAGATCCATTTGACGTTTGAAGGCCGGTGGACTGAGACCACGATGTGGGAACTGTATGCGCTGGCGATTCTGGATGAGTTGAAGACGCGGGCGCATCTGAAGACGCTGAGCGAGTTTGGGCTCGACATTCTGTATGCGCGGGCGAAGACGAAATTGTGGGGCAAGATCGAGCGGCTGCGCGGCGTTCCAGGCTTGAGTGTGGCCGACTTTGGAACGCGGCGGCGGCACAGCTTTCTGTGGCAGGAATATGTGGTCGTCGCCATGGCGGCGAATCTGGGAAGCAATTTCATTGGGACGTCGAATGCGTTCCTGGCTCATAAACACGATCTGGAAGCGATTGGAACCAATGCGCACGAGATTCCGATGGTGATGGCCGCGCTGGCGCCGGATGATGTGGCGCTGAAAGCGTCGCAGTACCGCGTGCTGGAATTGTGGCAGCAGACTTATGAAGGCGCGTTGCGGGTGATGTTGCCCGACACATTTGGCACGACGCAATTTCTGGCCGGAGCGCCGGAGTGGGTCGCGGACTGGACCGGGCAGCGCGTGGATAGTAAAGATCCGTACGTCGCCGGGGACGAATACATTGCGTGGCTCGAGGCACACGGGAGAGATCCGCGCGAGAAACTGCTGATTGCTTCCGACACGCTGGATGTGGAGACGATCCTCGGACTGCACGCGTATTTTGGCGGAACGCTGGGCAAGGGCGTGGGCCCAGGCGATTTTGCGAGCGCCGAGGATTTCGAAGATCGCAAAAAGTGGGCGCCGGGGCAGCGGGTGCGGTTCAGCGCCGGTTGGGGAACGCTGCTAACTAATGATTTTCGCGGGTGCAATCCCAACAATGGCGCGGGCTTTGACCCGATCAGCCTGATCTGCAAGGTGTCCGATGTTGAGGGGCGGCCGGCGGTGAAGCTCTCTGATAATTATTCCAAAGCGCTGGGGCCGGCGGCGGAGGTCGAGCGCTACCGGCGCGTATTCGGGACGGCTGGAATCGCCAACACTCCAGTCGTCGCGTGACCGCAAGCGTCGTTTTAAGGAAACCCAGTTAAGAAAACCCAGCATGGGAAATCTAGCGCAAGGGAGAATCCCGCGGAAATGAAGATCAGCCACGGTACATGTCCCTTCGTTCCTTCCTCGTAACCTTGTTATTGCTCCGCCAGGCTGCAAACATGCGAGCGGGGCGAGTATGAAGATTTTGTTGGTCGAGGACTCCTACATCGAACGGCGCAAGATTGGTGGCTACCTGGAAGACTGGGGCCTCGATCATGTGAGCGTCGGCAGTGGCACGGAAGCCGTCAAGCTGCTGGAGGCTCCGGACTGCCCTGAGCTGGCCATCCTCGACTGGCTGCTACCTGGTCTCGATGGCATCGATGTTCTGCGGCGCATTCGCAAACAGAGCCAGG
>JBEKWZ010000374.1:0-4592 GCA_049512555.1 Candidatus Sulfotelmatobacter sp.
GCCCTGGATGAGTACCGGAACGTTTGCGCTCGCCAGTTTCGTGAGCCGGTCGCGTACGGCCTGCATGGCCTCGGTGCGCCCAAAAACAATGGCGTCGAGCGGCATTTCCCCCAGAGGCTGGGCAAGTGAATTGACACTGCTAGTTGTCATGGCGTTTTTTTACCAATTGGGGGGATAGACCCTTGAACTAGCACCCGGAGAGCCAAAGGTATCTGGCCTGGCGCGAACCACTCAAATCTAGCTTATGTAGTTGACGAGTATCAACTTACCAAAGAGCCAGGCTGGTATGCCCTGGTAATCAGGGAATTAGCACTACAGTAACACCGTCGGCGGGATGGTGCGCAAACATTTTCACACGGCTGAAGCAATTTTCCGCCGCCGGCGAGCGGTGGCGGGCGCAAGCAGCAGCGGGCGTGTGAACTTCAGGCCCAGCAAATAATAGCCATCCGCCTGGGTGCTGCGGAGAGCCTTGGCGCGCAGGGTTCGAGAAGTCCTCGGCAACAGGGCCAATGAGGCCACAGGGGCGCTGGGAATCTCCAGCCGCAACTGCACGATTGCAGGCAGGACCCGGCGAATCGCGACCAGCATCCCGCCCGCGCTCACGTTCAGGGCGGTAGCAAATTCCAGAAACTCCGTGCCCTTCGCATCGCGGCTGCGAACGAAAACGGGGATGGCAAGCGGCAACCGAGCCCACTTCCGCCGCTCGCTTCCCGCCCTCAGACCGCGCATGCAGAGCTCTCCATCGTGCTGAACCACCCCTTAGGGAGCACCTTAGGGGCCAAATGTCGGGCAAATCGACGGTGAAAACCGGGGAAGAACACCAAAGTGCGTCCGTCTCGGACTGCAAAACCGGCAAGGAAGCGGGAATTTCCGGCTGCTATCTTCGCTGTGTATTCGCTTTCAGGAAACCCGCCAGCTATGCCTCAGAACCCGCAAAAGTGCAAGCTTTTGCTACACTTGGGTAATTCCCGTGCATTTTTCGTTGACAACAAATTGGGCCTGAAATAGGATTTTATAACTAGCACTCGAGCGGAGATTTCGAGTGCGGTCTTCTCTCCCCGTCAATCTGCGGTAGCTCCTCAATGGCCACTGCCCACAAGAATACGTGTGTTTCTGACGCGGGAGGAACCTCTCAACCTATGCCAGCCACTGCTGCTATTGCTGCCCGCCCTGACGGCGATGTGCCCAGTCCTGAAAACCTGCTGCAAGAGTACAAAGAGCTGCGCGACCGTTTCCAGCGCACGACGAACGCCCTGGCCTCCGCCGCCCACGATCTCAAAACGCCGCTGTCGATTTTGAACGGCTACGTCGAATTGCTGCAGAACGAGAAACTGGGTTCGCTCAACGAGCGCCAGCACGAAGTTCTGCGCGACATGCAGGCCAGCGGAAAACGCCTGCAACAGTTCATTCAGGATTTCCTAACTTACAGCGCGCTTGAAACCGGCGGCCTGCGCATGCAGTTCGAGGCCGGCAATCTCAACGATTGTCTGTCTGAAGTTTGCCGCCTGTGGTCCAATCGTTTTCAGGAAAAAGGGTTGGCGCTTTATTTTCTGGCCAACGACAAGCTTCCGATTTTTCCTTTCGATTCTCCGAAGGTGGAGCGCATCATTTCGAACCTGCTGGAAAATTCATTCAAGTTCACGCCCCCGGGCGGGACCGTGTGGCTGCACGCTGAGCCGCACATGTGGGAGCGCCGCGCCACGGCTCAGCCCTCGACCGCCGAGCGCCGCCGCCAGAACGTAACTCATCCCAATTCGGTCAAGGTCAGCGTTTCCGATACCGGGCCGGGAATCCCGGCAGAGTTTCATCTGGAAGTTTTTGACGATTTCTTCCGTCTGCCCGGCACCGCCAGTCAGGAAGGCATGGGATTGGGCCTGGCTATCGCGCGCCGCCTGATCCAGGGCATGGCAGGAAAAATCTGGGTCGAGAGCGATCCTGGCGCAGGCTGTAAGTTTTCTTTCCTGATTCCCTACAAGCCCGTCGTCGCGGCCAGCAAGGGGAAAAACCGATGAAGCCAACCGCCAAGATCCTGCTGGTAGACGACGAACCCGGCATGCTGCGTTACATCAAGACGCTGCTCGAAGTGGACGACTATAAAGTCGAAACCGCGACCACCGGCGAAGAAGCTGTGCAGCGCGTGGAAAAAGGACTGCAGCCGGATCTGGTGTTGCTCGACGTGCTCATGCCCGGCATCGACGGCCTGGAGACTCTCGAGCAACTGCGGCGCATTCAACCCGGCGTCAAGGTCGTCATGCTCTCCTGCGTCAACGACACACGCAAGGTGGTGCACGCCATGAAGCTGGGCGCGCAGGATTACCTGACCAAGCCGTTTCAGAAAGCCGAGCTCGATGCCGTCATCGATCTCAGCCTCGGCCAAGGAAAACAAACTTACAGCGGAGAAGTCGAGGAACTTTCCGAGGATGTCTTCTTCATCGCGGCCAGCCCGCAGATGCGCAAGATCCGCTCCCAGGCCGCGCTAGTGGCCAATGTCGACATTCCCGTGCTGCTGCTGGGCGAGAGTGGCACCGGCAAAGAAGTTCTGGGGCGGCTGATTCACAAGCTTTCGCCCCGGGCCCACCGCACTTTCCTCAAGGTTAATTGCGCCGCCGTTCCCGGTGACCTGCTGGAGAGCGAATTGTTTGGTTACGAGCCGGGCGCATTCACCGGCGCGACTCACGCCAAACCGGGCAAATTCGAACTGTGCAACAAGGGCACGATCCTGCTCGACGAGATCGGAGAAATGCCGCCTCTGTTGCAGGCGAAACTTCTGCACGTTTTACAAGATCAGACGTTCTCGCGCCTGGGCAGCCGTTCCATCATCAAGGTCGATGTGCGCATTCTGGCCGCCACCAACATCAACATTCCCGAAGCGCTCGCCAGCAAGCGCCTGCGCGAGGATCTCTACTACCGACTGAATGCTTTCACCATGCAGATTCCGCCGCTGCGCGAGCGCAAGGAAGAAATTCCCATCCTGCTGAAGCATTCCATGACGCGCATGGCCGAGCGTTATGCGCGCGCACCACTGCCGCTCTCGCCGGCATTGCTGCAGGCCTGTCAAAATCATTCCTGGCCCGGCAATCTCCGTGAGTTAAATAATTTCCTGAAGCGCTATCTGATTCTGGGCGATGAGAACCTGGCGGTCAGCGAACTGATTCCCAGAAACGACGGCCATGGGGGAGTGCACGGAGATTCTTCGGCGCACGCAGCTGAGCCCGGCGGCTTGAAGTCTCTCGCCCGCACCGCGAAAGACGAAGCTGAAGCTCAGGCCATTACCAACGCGCTGGAGCAGACGAACTGGAACCGCAAGCAGGCTGCTGCGATTCTGCAGATCAGCTACAAAGCTCTGCTTTACAAGATCCGGCAGTATGGGATTGCCGAATCCAAAGGACACCACAAGCTCTCGGCGGGAGCTTAAGCGCAGGTCCAGCACGTCAGATAAATAACCGAACGTCTTCTACTGCGCATCTCTGCTGAACATCCTGCCGAACAACACTACTGAACATCACTACTGAACATCACTACTGAACATTCAGACCGATGGCGGTGCTCTTGGTGTCGCCGCCGGACGCAGCCGTGACCGTGACCTTGTACTGACCTGCCGGTGTTCCGCTGACCGGTAGCTGCGTGTTGCTGCCGCTGCATGACGGTTGCAGCAGAAGCAGCGCAAACAGTGCGCAGAACAGGAATATTCCCAGCATGCGCCGCCGTCGCCGGTTACTGCCGGCGCCCACACCCAACAGAGTCAATCCCGGCAAAGCCAGCCACACCGCATAGAAGTGCCGCGTCAGCAAACTGGTGGTGGTCGGAAGAATAGGCCGGGCCGTGGTCGTGAGGTTGAGCGTCGAAGATCCAGGACCTTGGCCCAGGTAGACCGGGCTGTTGGTGAAGTTGCATGCAGCTCCCGTGGGCAGGTTGCTGCAGGACAGGGTAGGCTTCGAGGAGTACACAGGATGCGGCGAAAGCACCACCTGATACTGAGCCGTTTGTCCGGCGGGCACGCTGTTATTCGCGGGATTAGCTGCGATCGTGAAGTCGCCCATTTGCGCGGGCACCTGGGTACGCGCCAGCACGTTGTTTCCCGTCCCCATGACCTGCACCGAGCCGCCGTTAAAGTTGGCTTGAATCCCGCTGGTGAAGGGCACGGGGGTTACGACGATGGTGACGGTAGCCGTCGCGCCCGACTGCAGGGTCGGAAGAGTGCAACTGACGCCCGTATTGGTCGAGCCTCCGCCGCACGTTCCCGCACTGGCGCTGGCGGAAACGAAGTTGAGTGGCACGCCGGTAATGGTAGAGCTTAGATCGTCCACTACTGTGATATTGCTGGCTTGGTCGGGACCGTTGTTGGTGATGGTGTAGGTGAAGGTGGCCTGATTCCCAGCGTCGACGAAGGTCTGGTTCGTGCCCAGAGTCAGGACCCCACTAATCGACAAGCTCAACACCGACTGCAGTTGGGCCACATACGCGTCGTAGCCGCCTTGGTTGTTCGCTTCATACGCTGAATTCACCTGCAGCGTTGCCGAATTGGTGTCGCCCGCGAAGTAGGGGTTCTGATTTACATCGAGCGCCACGCCCGTACCCGCGGTGAAGACCGT
>JBEKWZ010000375.1:0-4590 GCA_049512555.1 Candidatus Sulfotelmatobacter sp.
GCCGGCAATAACCTCTGGCACGAGTTGCACGATCGGTCTCGCTTCCGCAAGCGCGCCGAACGATTGCAGGATCGTGACGACAGTTACTACTGTCACGGCCGCGGCAACCGACGGAAATAGGGACGAGATCAAGTCCCGAAGCGAGATATGTGCCAGATTGATAAGAATGTATAAGAAGACCGGGGCTACAACGAAGGCGCTCGTCACTAAGCGTGTGAAGCCAATAGCCATGAGTTGAGAGCCAAGCGAGCCACCGCGGACGATAAAACCAGCCACCACTAGCATCCCAATGCCCACTATTGTGCGAGTCCACTCCAAAATTGCAAGCTGATGAGTTCGAGCAAGCGCCTGCATCAGCGGGCCCGTGAAATAGGCAAAGATGATGCACATGCCCGCAACACATAGAATCTTCAGGACGTTAGATGCTGGGGCCCACTGCGCTCCAAGCACAGCCATTAGCGGGACGCTGACGGCGGCCAAACCAGCCAACGCCGGAAGAGTAACCTCCGAACTCAACCGCACGCATGAGAGAGCACTGTTCCTTAATTTTGCCGGATCGTCTTGGAGGCGTGAGAACTCGGGTAACGAGACTGCCTGGATTGAGGATGTCGCCATCACAACGACCGAGTTCACAAAACGGTCGGCTAGCCGGTACAATCCCAGTGCCGTCGGCCCAAACAGTAGTCCCAGCAAGACTGAACCGGCCTGCCCGTCGGCAAAGTTTGCCAGCTGCGCGGTGAAATTTGGGATAGAGAAACCCATCAGCTCTCTAAGATGCCGCCACGAAAATTCTAAGCGAGGGCGCCAAGGGCTCAACTTCCACAAAAGGATCAGAGCGGTGAAATCTCGGACGAGCTGTTGACCCACAAGCGACCAGACGCCACAGCCAGCTAGAGCCATGCCAATGCCAACCACACCGCTCAGAAGCACCGACGCATTCGTACGAATGGAAAGACTCTTGAAATCCATCTGTCTTCTCAGAAGAGCGGTCTGCACCACCGACAGCGCCTCCATCACAATACAGATCGATATCACGGAGATGATTGGTGCCGCATCGGGAGCGTGGTTTACCCCGGCCCACCATCGGCTCAACAAAACACTCAAGGACAGCAAGAGTAGGCTCAGGGCGAGATCCATCCAGAAGACTGCATCCAGGTGCGCTTGCTCAAGATCTTTCCTCTGTATTAGCGCGGCGGCTAATCCCTGATCCAGAAACATCTGCAGAAACAAAACATAGGTCAACGCGACCGAGAGCACACCGAAAGACCGCGGCCCCAATAACGCCGCGAGTATGAACATAAAAAGCGCGGAAAAAGCGCGTTCACCCCAGTTGGCCGTATAGGCCCATTTAACTGAATTCAGAAATGACCGTTGGGGTTTCATGGAGTGCTCGTCCATCTATTGCTGCACCAGGCTTTCGGGGAAGGCAGGCGAGCTGTGGAACGAATCCTCCGCGGGTGTCTGCAACTTTTGGTTTCTTCTTCCGACGACTGCCACTTCCGAGGCTAACAACGGTCGCAATAATCCTAGAGTGAGGCGATCGGCGAGGCGCAACCGTCCTGGAACATCGTCGACAAAATGCTCCACCTTGAAGCCCGCATGGCGAAACCATTTCCGGATAATCCTGTGGGATGCAACATGCACTCCAGTCTGGCCGAAATCTCCGAGTGCTCTGCAGCGTTGGCCGTCATGAATCCGCTTCCAAGCCACTCTGATCGGCGGAAGGTTCGGCACGGCGGCAATCACAATTGAGGTATTCGACAGAAACGCCGTGAATGACGATAGAAGCTTCGCCGGATCGCTCGCGAGATGCATTATGTTTGAAATCAGAAGACAGTCGAAGGACTCGCCAGATAGTTTCTTTCGAACTGTTTCCATATCTCCGAACGCAACTTCCACGCCCTTCGATTCTGCCCACAATGACATAACCGGATCGAGCGCCACGGCAACGACACGACGCCCCGCTCTCACGAGGTGCGATTCAGTCGCCCCCCAGCCGCATCCCAGCGACAGTATGGACTTCGCGTCATCTGGAATCAGGGATAAAAGATCTTGCCTGATCGGTTCGTAATAGTTCTTTGAAAAAAGACCGCTCAGTGAGATCGAGTCGGTGTTAAATGGCGCTGGCGCACTATTATTTTTGGCGGACGCTAACAAAGATCCGACGTAGTTGTGAAACTCGCTTTCGTGAAGACCATATCTTCCGGCGTATTTGTCCGACAGGTGATGAACGAGAAAGTCTTGAAGGTGAGAAATACAGATCACCTTCTCGAATCCACATTGTGTATAGGGATCAGTAGCCGCACTGCATGCGAAGTCGTACCTGCCCTGATGGGGTTCAACCAAAAAGCCTCCCGAGTCGATCGCTTGCTGCAGTCGCGTTTGCGTCAAAATGTAGCAGCCTGCGTGCTCGTTGGTGAAAAAAGCGAGGGTGTATTCGTTTCTGGTTCTAACTGAGTTGGGATCCCATCGAAAATTCACGTGAAATTCAGGATAGCTTCTCTTGCCATCCCGTCCAACTTCAAAACGAAGGAACCCGGGAATCTCTCTTGCCGGGAGTCTGCTAGACAACTCGAGAAAGGCTCGAACGTTGTTTTCAGTAATAAGGATGTCATCTTCGGAGTAAATAAAGACATCGTATTTGGACACCCTATTCGCAAACACCTTCTTGTGCGCAAACGGAAGGGACCAAGGATTCTTGGTCGGCAAGCCAACTATCAACTCCACATCCGCGGGCACAGCTTTGGCAACATTCGAGAGGACAACAATGTCCGTATCGAAAGGCATCGACCGGTACTCGTCGACTAGACGAGCCAAGTACGGGTCGTTCGCTGTACCATAACTAGCGATCGCAACCAATATCTTCATTTTTAACTTTTTGCCTGGAGGGAGGGTAGGAAAAGGTGGGCCCTAAAGGGGCCCACCAGCCGAGTCAGACTCGGATCGAACGATTATGGGTTAGCCAAAGCTGTTTAGATGGGTGGATCGTCCGGGTGGATACAACCTCAGAGAGGCATAGCCACCCGGTCTTTAAAGGGCAATCTCGGCTATTGCACACTCGCCTGAAGTCCGGTTGGTGGGCTCGGTTGTGCACTTGTGCTATAAGACAAAGCTCCGGCATCCCACGCTCCCGTGGAAGGCCGCGCAGTTCCGTTGTAGTCCGAACATAGCGCACCGAGGCCCGGCGTTGCTTGACCGTTACAAGTCGTGTAGAGGTTCGTCCCACCCCCGACTGCAATCGAACCCGACTGGAGTGTGCCGTTCGAGTTGACCGTACAGCTAGCTGACACCGCGGAATTGGTTTCTCGACTATCAGATTCCCAATTCGAGAAATCAGAAAAACTGAGGAAGCTCCCCTTCCAGATGAATGCATTGCTATTACCGCTCATGTAATAGTTGTGATCGAGAGCGGTGACGGTGGTCGGTTGCTGGCCGCTTTCGTCCGCGTTCATCATACTTATCAGTTGCCCAGAGCAGTTGACGTTATTCTCAGAGGTGACGGAAGGTCCGCCAGTATTTAGATTCGTGACCCCTTGGCTCGAGTTGCCGATGAAGGTGTTATTCCAGTAGTGGGTGTTGTTTCCTTGGCCGTAAACTGGGCCAGCTCCGTTTTGCAGTGCGCGGGCAGAATTGTCGAAGATATTATTGAAGACCCACTCGTTATGTATATTCTCCTCGTTGAAAATCCACGAATTGAAATTCGCGCCCGGATCTCCGTCGAAGTGGTTGTTGTAAATGTAGACCTGTGTCCAATAGGTGCCCGAACAGTAACTGGATCCATCGGTACAATAGGCCCACAGATGCACACCGTCATGGTGCCAAACGTTGTTCGTGCTATCCCAAGCGGTCATGCTGTCCACTGTGTTGTTATAGAAATAGACCGGTCCCCACACCGACGCCGCGTTCTGATTCCCCATCCCTAAGCAGTGATCGAAGTTTTCGCATGTGCTATTGCTCACCGTGACCGCACTGGCGGCTGAGTCTCCATTCAGGCACGTAGCGCAGTAGGTCATAATGGTGTGATCAACGGTCACGGGACCAGTCGCGTTGGGAAAATACACCGCACCCGGGGGACCTACTCCGGAACAGCCCCCAGCGTTGTTGTCCGAGGTCGTCGTGTGCACATAGATATTCAGAATCTGCAGATAGCGGACGGTGATATTTGACGAACCGGAAGCGCTGATCGCCAACGAGCAGACTTGGTTCGCGTATCCTCCTGCTGAACTACCATTGTTCGTGCTCTGGATGATGCCGACCTGGTTGTTGCCATCAATCGTTATGTAACGCAGGCCATTTAGGACGATGGCACCATTCTGGGGCAGCGCGGGCATGGAGATGTTGCCACTGGTCGCAGAATCAAACAGGATTGTGATCGGCGAGCCACTGGAGCCGCTGCCCTGAGCGGCGAGCGCACTGGTAAGTGTGCCACACAGGTGCACGGTCGTTCCCGGCCCAATCTGGCTGCCAGCCGATCCCCAGTTTGAGGAACTGTTGAACCACGCGGCGGCATGCGCGTCAGCGCAGTCGGCGCCGGTATTGCCGCCGGCTGCGTTTTGGGCAATATAAATGTCGCTGGCGGTTGAAAAAGCC
>JBEKWZ010000376.1:0-4577 GCA_049512555.1 Candidatus Sulfotelmatobacter sp.
GCGCTGCTTGATGATGGATGCGGGGACGTGGCCAGTGCGGAAGCCGGGCAGGCGCGCGACCTTCTGATATTTCTGGATGATGACATCCATTTCGCGAGTGACTTCGTCGGCCGGAATTTCGACCGAGATTTCGCGTTTCAGGCCGTCCTGCTTCGCGTCGTTATTGACGTCGCCCTTGGCGCCGACTGTTTCAGTGGGACTCACGTTTTCCCTTTCCGCTTGCCCGGCCCGCTGCCGTATGCGGCCGTATCTGAGGGTCCTTTTGCGCAGGAACAAGCCCAGGACCGGGCGCGGAACTGATCCCGTTCACACGCCGTTGATATTGAGTGTAAAGACAGAAGGAGAGCAGCGTCAAACGGCGAGGTGGCATTATAATTTCGGGCGCGAATTAGATTCCTGCAATGGGCCAGCGCTGCTGGCTCGACGATTGTTTGAGGATAGTCTATCCCAGGGTTTGGGCGATCGGGGCCGCCGATGACCCCCGCGCGGGAAAGGAGAAATTGGCTGTGTTAGCGACGAGGAAATTTGGCATCACGTGCCCGATTTGCAAACGATTCTGTTTCCTCGGCTACGTGGAGATTGAAGAGACGGCCTCGGTGGGAGAACTGCGCTCCCAGCTTCTGCATCAGGGATGGAAGGGCGAGATCGCCCGCTGTGATTATTTGAAGTGTGAAGGCGAAATATTCTGTTCGTGGAATGTCGCGGTCTTTCCCCGTTAGCGTGACCGTCACGAGCATCTCAGAATTGTTTTCATGACTGACCGCTGGCTTACAATCCTCAATCGCGAAGTCGTGGCCTGCACTCGCTGCCCGCGGCTGGTGGCGTATCGCGAGGAAGTTGCGCGCGTCAAGCGACGGGCTTATTTGAGTTGGGACTACTGGGGCAAGCCGGTGCCGGGCTTCGGCGATCCGCGGGCGCGTGTGCTCGTGCTGGGACTCGCGCCGGGCGCCCACGGCTCGAACCGTACTGGACGCCCGTTTACCGGGGATGCCTCCGGAAACTTTATGTATCCCGTGTTGTACGAGACTGGATTCGCCAACCAGCCGACCGCGACCGATCGCAACGACGGCCTGAAGTTGAGGGACCTCTATATCACGGCGGCGGTGCGCTGCGCTCCTCCGGATAACAAGCCGCTGCCGCAGGAACTGGCCGAGTGCTCGCACTTTCTCGATCGGGAATTGGCCGGATTAGAAAATGTGAAAGTCGTGGTGGCTCTGGGGAAGATCGGTTTCGAAGCTTATTTGAATTACCTCAAACGCCGCGGGCTGCTTGTGAGCAAGAAAGCCTATGCCTTCAAACATGGCGCCAGTTACAGGATGCCCGACGGTAAGGTGTTACTGGCGTCCTACCATCCATCGAACCAGAACACGCAGACGGGGAAGCTGACGCGAAAAATGTTTATGGAAATCTTTCAAGAGGCGGCAAAACTTGCCGATAGATAAAACTAAGGCGCCGCTCGTGCCGGTTCGCTCGACCGTCTCTCTTTCGAGGGTATAGCCAAAAGCTTGGTCACGAACCGGGGCGGCGCCACTTTTAGCTGTCAGCTCTCAGCTGTCAGCCTTCAGCCCAACCGAAGACGGGTGATTTCGAGGGCGCAGGCTATGGCTAAGATATCGGAGCTTCGACGTCAGAGCTGACGGCTGATAGCTGATAGCTGACAGCTTTCCTCCTACTTCAGCTTCGTCACCGTGACTTCCAGTTGAAACTGCCGCTTGGAGTCGGGATCGTCGACGGTTCCAAGCGTGGTCGATTTTCCCAGAGTGATCACGGTCGCGGATTGGATCGCAAGTTGACGCAGCACATGATTCCCGGCATACCCATTGCGGGGGTCGGTTCCGGAGCCGGGTACGACGCTGCTAACCTCGGCTTTCGCATCCAAAGTAAGCTCCGCTTCGTCCTCCAAAAGGTGATACCAGATGCTGGTTCCGACGTCGATGTATGCGAATTTGCCCGTCTCCGTTTCCACCGGCACCTTCGACCCGATCGTAATACGCTTTGTGTTTCCCAGGTCGCGAATGTAACTGGGGTCTGTTCTTCGTTCTGCGATCGCATCTGTCGAGTACTGGCGGCCGTTGATTTTTTTCCCATCCTCCAGTTCATTTAGAGCAAACTCCAAATGATAGGCGGGCACCGGTTTTCGCGGTTCAGGCGGTTTGGGCGAGCTGTTGTCCTGCGCCAAGGCAGTTTTCCCTGCCGGGCTGAGAATGAGTGCAAGAGCCATCAAGAGCAAAGTTCCGATTTTTCTGAGCATGTAAAAGTTTCTCCTCCAGGAAGTTGGACTATTCCGTCTTTTCGTGATCACTCCGTTTGGTTCGCGTTGCCGGCGGGCCGTACATCTCTAGTTCCTCCCGTTGCGCCAGCGCGGTCTGCGCATCGGCGACGCGGGCGGCTTCATCGGGAAAACGCCCCACATAATCCAGCAGAATCTTTTCCTGCTCGCTCAGCGGCCTGGGCGAAGGGAACTGGTCGAGCCTGGGGCTGGCTGATGCGACGACTTCAGGCTGCGCACGATGCACCGTTGTCCCTCGCACCGCAACGAGCTTACGGGGACCAGCCTGGCTTCCGCGCATTTGCTTTCCGACGCCGGTCGATGCAACCGGCGTCGTGGGCTTTTGCGCGCTTTGCAGCGTTGGCGAGGGATGAAGCTTCACCACAGGATGCGACGGCTTGCTCGATCGCCACGCCAGCGCGATTGCCACCACGATCATTGCGGCCAACGCTCCGGCAACACTCCAGCGCCACCAGGTGCGATCAGGAACGCGCGAGCGATGGGTTCGCAGATTCGCCAGAACTCGATCTTCGAGTCCTGCTCTCGGTTGGGCGGCTGCATATTTGGCCAGCGCGGCGTCAAGCGTGCGGTCCAGTTCGTTGTTCGGGTCATCGAGATGTTTGTGCATTTCTGACATGGTTCCCGCCTGTAGCTGCCTCCGAATACCTCAGGGGCTAAAGCCCAATCGTCTCTTAGCCCTCGACGGCACGGCTGAAGCCGTGCCTACCCAAACCCCGTGCCTACCCAAACCGTGCCCTACCCAAACCCGATCGGCGATGCCGACTCATTTCTTGCCAATCCGCCCGGCCAGCTTCTCGCGCAGAATCTGGCGTGCGCGGAAGACTCGCGACCGCACTGCTGCTTCGTTGATGCCCAGCGTGGCGGCGACTTCTCTGGGCGACATCTCTTCGATCGTCGACAAAATCAGTGGAGCACGCAGCTTTTGTGGAAGCGCGGCGATCATTTTTTCCAAGGCTGCGCTGACCTGAGCGCCGTGCATGGTCTGATCGGCTAGGGCATCGGACGAGGCCACTTCTGCGAGGGGCTGCTCGGGATCCTCGAGAGGAATCTCGCGGGTGCGGCCGCGCTGCCGGCTGCGGTCGACGGCGACACGCCACGCGATCCGCGCCAGCCACGTTTTCGGGTCTTCGACGGCTGCGAGTTTCGAGTTGTAGCGCAGTACTCGCATGAACGTTTCCTGGGTGGCGTCTTCGGCGTCGTGATGGCTACGCAGCACGGCGTAGGCGATGCGATAGACCAGCCGTGAGTGCTCTCGAACCAGAGCTTCGAGCACAGCGTCGCTCTCGACCTGGCGCTCGACCTGACTGCGCTCGTTCTCAGTGCGCTCATCTTTATTGCGGTCGATCGTTGCCGCCCCGCTCAGGATCGCCTCTCCTGCCAGCACTCGTCTGCCCTCATTCATAAAGACCTGCATGCGACCCGTTTTGTTCAGGAATTTCTGAAAGGAGAACGGTCGTAGAGACGTTGCTTGCAACGTCTCGTTGTCGATCAAGAAGGTGCGTGAGCGGCATCAAAGCAAACATCCGTGTACGTGGTGAGAAAGACGTAACAAGTTACGTCTCTACGAATCGAAGCCGAATCACTGGAAGCCCACCATCACCGGCTCGGGGTCCAGGCGGACGCCCCAGATTTCCTCGACGCGGTGCTGGATTTGGTCTTTCAGGGCCAGCACTTCGGCGGCGGTGGCTCCGCCGCGATTGACGATGGCCAGCGCATGTTTGCTGGAAATACCGACGTGGCCGAAGCCGTAGCCGCGGGCGAATCCGGATTTCTCGACCAGCCACGCCGCGGAGACTTTGTGGTTCTTCTCGAGTGCGGGATAACTGGGCACGGTGAAGCCTTTGGCTGCGGCGCGCTTGTTCAGGTCTTCAAGCTGTTGTTCGGTGAGCACGGGATTCTTGAAAAACGATCCGGCGCTCTGGCAGTCGGGATCGCCGGCAACGATGAGCATCCCTTTGCGGGCGCGAATGTGGCGCACGGCTTCGCGCGTCTCGGCGAGATTGGGGCGCGTCTCGCGGCCTTCGAAGTGGCGCTGCAGGTCGGCATATTCGAGGTGCGCCTCGCCGCCGGGAGTAAGCGCGTAGGCGACGCGAAGAATGATGAAGCGTCCGCGCTCGCTGGTGTTGAAAACGCTGGAGCGGTAGTTGAAGCCGCAGGCCTCGCGGCACAGCTCGCGGATCTGGCCGTCCTTGCGGTCGAAGACTTCGACCGATGCGATGGTCTGGGAAACTTCCTGTCCGTAGGCGCCGACATTTTGCACGGGCGTACCGCCGACGCTGCCGGGAAT
>JBEKWZ010000377.1:0-4576 GCA_049512555.1 Candidatus Sulfotelmatobacter sp.
CGCGTCCGATGACGACCACAGCGATCCAGGCCGGAACCAGGCTGGGATTCAACTGCACCAGGGTAACGAACGCGGCCGCGATGAGAAGTTTGTCAGCCAGGGGGTCGAGCAGAATTCCCATGGTGGTGACTTGGCCGCGCTTGCGGGCGAGATAGCCGTCAATGCCGTCGGTCATGGAGGCGGCGATGAAGATCGCCGAGGCCAGCAATTCCTTCTCGCCGGTCACACTGCTGAAGCGGCTGCTGGAAAGAATCCACATCAGCAAAGGAATGCTGGCGATGCGGATGAGCGTGATGGAGTTGGGCAGGTTCACACTGCTGGGGTGGTCCCGGAGGCCAGCCGGATTCCACTTTGATTATGCTCCCAGCACGGCGAGGAACGCAATGCACGGATGGCTGCGCACAAACGCGCGCACAAAACACGATCATGGAGGGGCGGACGCCTTCGTCCGCCCGGGGTGGGCATCGAAAGCACGAAGCAGCAGGTGTGATCTTTGGAACCTCGCGCTCGAGAGCCGTGGCGCTTCTCCCCGGACGAATGCGTCCGGGGCTCCATGATTCGTGGCTACTTCGGGGCCGCCATGGTGTTGGCCTTCGCCTGTTTGGCGATGATCACATCTTTAATCTTGTCGTAGGTGGCTTGCGGGATGATCTTCTTCTGCACCAGATCGAGCTTGGTGCGATACGGACGGCCGTCGATGATCTTCTGCGAATAGGCGTCGCCGATTCCCGGCAGGGCTTTGAGCTGATCTTTGGTGGCGGTATTGATGTCGAGTTTGTCGCTGGCTGACGGCGCCATCTGCGCTGCTGCGGCCATGGCCGAGCCGTTTGATGAGGGTTGTCCGCTTGCGAGTCCGTTCATCAGCGAAAGCGCAAAGATCAGGACTGCGATTTGCGCCATCAGTTTTCTTTCGATTGATTTCATTGGTTCTCCTTTCAATCTTGAACCTCGGGGGCTAAAGCCCCGATTCCTTTCAGCCTTAGGCACGGCTGAAGCCGTGCCCTACACCAAACCTGTCCCCAACGCGCCAAAACCCATTCAGTTGCGCTACGCGTAAATGCCACGCTGGCGAATCGTGTAAGCCACCCGGTCGATGGCCAGCATGTAGGCCGCGATGCGATTGTTCACGTGGTGCGTTTCGGCGTAGCGGACGACATCCTGGAATGAAGATTTCATGATTTCGTCCAGTTGCTCGTTCACCACCGACTCTTTCCAGAAGTAGCCCTGGCGGTCCTGCACCCACTCGAAATATGAAGTGGTGACGCCGCCGGCGTTGGCCAGAATGTCGGGGATCACGAACACGCCTTTGTCGGTGAGGATGTCGTCGGCAGCCGAAGTTGTCGGTCCGTTCGCGCCCTCGGCCAGGATGCGGCACTTCACGCGGTCGGCGTTGCGGCTGGTGATCACGTTCTCGGTCGCGGCGGGAATTAGAATTTCGCAATCTGCTACGAGCAGGTCGGCGGTCTCGGCTTTTTCTGCGCCGGGGAATCCGTGGATGGTTCCATTCTTCTGGCGGAAATCGACGAGAGCTTTCAGGTCGATGCCGTTCTTGTTATGCAGGCCGCCGCCAACTTCGGCGATGCCAATGACTTTGTATCCGGCCTGATGCATGAGCAAAGCGGCGTTGGAGCCGACGTTGCCGAAGCCCTGCACGATGACGCGTGTGCTCTCGCGGGCCAGGCCGAGCTTGGCGCAGGCTTCATCGCAGACGATCATTACGCCGCGGCCGGTGGCTTCGCGACGTCCGCGCGATCCGCCGATGTTGATGGGCTTGCCGGTGACGACGGCTGTGACCGTTTGGCGCATGTGCATGGAGTAGGTGTCCATCATCCACGCCATGATTTGTTCGTTGGTGTTGACGTCGGGGGCGGGAACGTCTTTTTCGGGGCCTATGAATTCGATGAGTTCGGAGGTGTAGCGGCGGGTCATGCGCTCGACTTCGCCCATCGACATTTTGTGCGGATCGCAGATCACGCCGCCTTTAGCTCCGCCGAAAGGAATGTTGACTACGGCGCACTTCCAGGTCATCCAGCTGGCGAGGGCGCGAACTTCGTCGAGCGTGACGTCGGGCGCGTAGCGGATGCCGCCTTTGGCCGGGCCGCGCGCGATGGAGTGCTGCACGCGGAATCCGGTGAAGACTTCGAGGTGGCCGTCATCCATTTGCACCGGGATGTAGACGGTGAGTTCACGGTTGGGATAGCGCAGCACGCGCCACAGGCCCTCGTCGAGATTGAGCTTTTGCGCGGCCAGGTCGAAGCGGGCGCGCTGTGACTCCCACGGGTTGGATTCTTTGTCCACGTGCGGGGGCGTAGCTATCGTCGTCATAGAAGTGGTCTCCGGAATGATTGCAGGTCGGGATTTGACGAGAATTGCTGGCCGTTGCTGGACGGTTTTTGGTCGGCGCAGGCCAAACGTTCTGAGTATATGAGTGGGGATGGGAGGGAAGCAAGCTGCGGAGGTGCTGGGTAGTGTCTTGTTAAGACAGTACCAGGTGCTGGGAATGGTGCAGTTTGGAATCTGTCATTCCGAAGCGCGTTTTCAGCGCGCGAGGAATCCGCTGTTTGGCCGGTGAACAGCAGGTTCCTCACCGAGCTTTCAGCCCGGTTCGGAATGACAAGACAAAATGAACTTTGCTCAAAGTGGCCCACTACCGTGGGTTCTGGCGGCCGTGCCTCCCACCCTTTCGCATAGAGCGCGAAAGTGGGGCACCCTGTTCAGTTGGCGACGCCGAATGTCAGTGTCTCGGTTCGAACGGGACGCTGATCTCCAGGGTCGTCTTGGTGTTAGCGGCGGCGTATTTCCACTTCTGCACGGCCGTAGCAGCCGACTCACCGAGAATCGGATTGCCGCCGAGCACTTCGACGTGGTCGACGGTGCCGTTGGCGAGGACGACTACTTTCAGGCGCACGGTTCCGCCGATTGAGCGGCTTAGCAGATCGGCTGGGTAGCGGGGCTCTACGCGGCTTACCAGCTGTCTTTCAGCGCCGCTCGAGTCGGCGATGGCTAATGTTTTAACGCCTTCCATGCTGGCACCGGAGCCGACGTATCCGATGGCGCCCCGGGTCTTGGCGACGTAGGCCACGACTTCGGCGTCGGAGCTGACGGTTTTCGGCATCAGGCCTCTGCCGGTGAACACGAGGGCCTGGTAGTACTTCTGCAATTCGTCGTCGGTCTGGCCTAGGTAGTCGTGCAGGAAGGCTTCGTGGGCCGGGCCGCGCTTCTCGATCACGGGTTCGACGTGCGTGCCGTTGAGCGAGTTCTTCTCTTCCAGATAGACGCTCTTGAGCTCGCGCGCGGAAATCGAATCCGCTTTCACGCTCGGGTTGGCGATGACCCTGACGTCGCTTGCGAACGCGCCGGCCCCGAGGATCGTCGCGACGACGATTGTCCACCCGGCTACAGCTAGAAATGCTTTTATGTGTTTCATCGAGTTCTCCTTTCCACTTTGGGTGGACTTAGAAATGCAGGCTGGTCTTGACGACGAGCGCGTTGGTGTTGGGTTTGAATCCCTGCGGGTTGTTTGCAGCGTAGAAGCCGTTCGGATACTGGTCGGGCAGACCGTATCCGTCCATGAAATGACCCTCCAGCTTAATACACGCATACCGGGTTGGATCGACCCGCACCGTAATTACTTTGTCGTAGTCGTGGCCGGTGCCCGATGGCAAAAGACCGGTCACGGGATAATTAATCCAGTAGTGCGAAAAGTAGGATCCCACTTGCACGTGCTTCGCGATCTGATAGGACCCCGCCACATACCAACCGCGGACATCCTCCTGGATCATTGAGACGCCCTGGGTTCCCAAGTCGGTCCAGTAGCGGCGGTACTCCGCATCCACTGCGAGTTTCTTCCGGGAGTATTGGCCGTAATACTGGTTCGTCCAGTCGGTTGAGCTGTTCAATCGGAAATCGGTCCCCGCGATAAGGAAGTCCAGCGTAAGATCTTCGTTCATCCGCGAGACGCCGACCAGCAGGCCCTTGAGCGGGGTAGCCCAGCGCAGGTCGCCGCCGTATTGCAGTCCGCCGAAGCTGTTGAACGTGCCGCCATCGCTGCGGACCAGGTAGGCGAAGCCGCTGTAGGGGCTGTCGTTGCGGTGCCCCGCATAGGCCGTGTAGGAGAGCGTTCCGAACCTCTTGCTCACCCGAATGTCACCGAAAATGTCGCCTCCTGTGTGGGCAAGGGTGACATCGCGCAGGTCGGTGGGATAGACACTTTGCGGCAGCAAAGCAAACGTGTGCAGGAAGTCCAGATCCTGGGTGTCGTTGTAGAGACCCATGACAGTCTTCACTTTCCCCCCGCGAATTCCGAACCAGGGGGTGAATTTATAGGTGGCCAACGCCCAGTCGAGCGTAGGATGCCACTGGCCCAGCCCGCCCAGGTTGCGGTCGTAGAGTTGCGCGCCGATGCGGAGTTTGTCGGTAATTTGCGTGGAGGCATTAGCGCCGAAGTCGGTGAATTCGCCACTGCCAAAGCCGCTGGTGTTCATAGTCAACCAGTTGTTGTCGCTGGTGTGCACGAATCCCTGGGAAGCGAATCCGTGGACTTGGACGTCGCGGTCAAAAAGTTTAAAGTCTTGCG
>JBEKWZ010000378.1:0-4574 GCA_049512555.1 Candidatus Sulfotelmatobacter sp.
CGCGAGAGCGGAGGCGGGTGAGAGCTTCACCCAGTGGCAGCACAGAACAATGCATCGCGCGCAGCGTTTCCAGCCGCTGTTCGAGTAATGCAGCCTGCATGTAAAGCCCCGGTCGCCACTGGTGCTCGTCCTCGAGAGAGGTTCCGTGATAGCAGAGGATCAGCAGTCGTTCCCGGCGCCACTGGCTGTTGGCGATAAGAGCGAATGCCCCTGCACTGCGGAGCAAACCTAGTGCGGCGAGCTTTATTTCTCTCAGCATCTGCAATGGGATGATTAGGGGATCATGATTATGCGGGCCGCACGACTATCTCACCGCGGCGTCGCTCCGCGCAGAGATCACAGCCGGATCGACCTCGCCATCCAGAAACACTCTCTGCCACAGTTCGAGATTCAGAAGACGCCAGATGCGATTGCCATGGTCGCGATGTCCCGCGCGGTGCTCGTCGAAAATACGCTGGATCGCTTTGCGGCGGAAAAGTCCCCGCGCCTGACTGCGTGGCTCTGACAGTAGTCGCTCAATCTCCTCCAGTTGCGGGCCCGCCAGCCAGTATGCCCACGGCGTGGGAAACCCCATTTTCTTGCGGTAGACAATCGACTCGGGCAGCAGGTCGGCGACCGCTTCCTTGAGAATAAATTTCCCCGCCATGCCTTTGATCTCGTGACTGGCGGGAATGCGCGCGGTGAACTCCACCAGCGGATGATCGAGAAACGGCACCCGGCTTTCGATCGACGCGGCCATGCTCATTTGATCCTGCTTCATGAGCAATTCGATCAGATAGCTGTTGATGTCGGTATAGAGCAGGCGGTGCAGCAGGTCGCCCCGCGACTGATCCCACGCGCCCATCGACCCGGCGTAGGCCTGCCCCGCGCTCGCGAGGGCTGCGGGCGTCAGCAACTCGGAGAATTCGCTGGCGGAGAACGCCGAATAGAAATTGTCGAAATAAAACGACGGCCAGTCCTCGCCGTCGCGCATCAGAAACGTGTGCTCGAATTTACGATGCAGACTGGCGGAGAGCGGCGCGGAACCGATCCCGGCATGCAAGGCTCGGCGCACGAAAGCCGGCACCAGAGCGCGATAGGTCCGGTCCATTTTCGAGTTCACCAGCGTCCACGCATATCGGGTATAGCCGGCCAGAGTCTCGTCGCTGCCTTCGCCCGTGAGCACCACGGTCACGCGTTCGCGCGCCAGCCGAGCCACGTAATATAGCGAGACGCTCGAGGGCCATACGACCGGCTCGTCTTCGTGCCAGATCAGCCGCGGCAAGCTCGAGAAAAATTCTTTGCGGCTCATGCGAACCTCGTGGTGATCCGATCCAATGTGCTTGGCCACCTGCCGGGCGTAGGGGAGTTCGCTGAACTCCTCTTCACCTTCGCCATATCCGACGGCAAAGGTTTGAATCTGATCGCCGCGAATTTTCGTGGTCAGAGCCGCGACCGCACTCGAATCCAGGCCTCCACTCAGAAATACGCCCAACGGCACATCGCTCATCAAATGCGACTCGACCGCACTTTCGAGCAATTCCCGGTAAGTCTTCACGTAATACTCGTGCGATTGCGGCTCGTGATCCACTTCGGCGGTGAAATCCCAATAACGCTCGATCCTGGGCTCACCGTGCTCAGAAAGTTCCAGAGTGTGTCCTGGCATCAGCTTGCGAATTCCGGTGAACATGGTCTCCGGCCCCGTGATGTAACCAAACGTCAGATATTCCGCGAGCGTGCCGCGGTTGAATTCCGCAGCCACGCCGGGATAGGCCAGAATCGTTTTGATCTCTGAACCAAAGAGAAACGACTTGCCGTCAAAGCGGTAGTAAAAAGGCTTGATCCCGAGCCGGTCGCGTGCCGCAAACAAGACGCGCTTGCGGCGATCCCAGATCACAAAGGCGAACATGCCGCGCAGATGCTTCACGCAATCGCGGCCGTATTCTTCATACAGATGGACGATGGTTTCGGTGTCGCTGCGAGTGCGATAGCGATGCCCTTTCGCCTCCAGCATGACCCGCAGTTCCGCATGATTGTAAATTTCGCCGTTGAAGACGATCCACACATCGTGATTTTCGTTGGCCAGCGGCTGGTGTCCGGTCTCAACGTCGATAATACTCAGTCGGCGCATGGCCAGGCCGACATTTTCTTCAATGAAGAAGCCCTCGTCGTCAGGCCCGCGATGCATGATCCGACGGTTCATGCCCGCCAGCACGTCGCCCTTGACGTGCCAGTCGCGATCGG
This sequence comes from Candidatus Sulfotelmatobacter sp., assembly GCA_049512555.1. Classification (GTDB taxonomy): domain Bacteria; phylum Acidobacteriota; class Terriglobia; order Terriglobales; family Acidobacteriaceae; genus Sulfotelmatobacter. Next base: position 2,224 of record JBEKWZ010000378.1, read on the forward strand.
AAAAGAAGATTCCACAAATTCCGCACATAGATCAGCTTTCAGCTTTTTTCTTCCGCGGTAAACTTGCCCGCAGGTTGCAGAATACTTCTCTCCAGCAACATTCTCCAGCCTTCCCGGTCGACCGCGACTGACTCCGGATCGGAGGATATTACTTCGAATTGTTTCTCACTTCCGATGATCTCGCAGCGTAGGACGGTCCGCTTGGCCGTCACAACCGGCCGCTCGGACCATTGCACATAAGTCGCATTACAACAAACGAGCGTCTGCGCCGGCGAGTCGCCAATTTGCCCCCAATAAAGAAACTCGGCGTCACTGCTCCAGTGATCAAGCTTCCAGGGCTTGCCCCCACCGAAGATAATGTGGTGCTCGTCGCGGTTCGTCTTGTAGGAGTATCCAACCGCGGAAACGGAGGAGGGCGCAACAATCCGAGCGAGTCTGTGCTCCGATCGCGAGACATCGTGCGATACCCCGGAAGCCGGGACCATCAACGTTACAAATTCGGCGGGAAGTTGCGCGCTCGTTGTGAAGTGCACGACGCAGTGATTTTCCTTTTTCCCGTACGCCGGCGAGTGCGGCTGATCTTCAACACTCTCCGTCCAGCCGTTGCCATCGACAGCCACGAACCGCAGGCCATGGCCGTTACCGAGAAACATGTGCCCTTGCCCGCTCGCCGGTTTCAACCCCGGCCCCAGATGCCAGTAGAGGTCCAGCGGATACTCGCCGAATCCAAGCGCCTGGTCCCGCACCAGCCAGAAACCGGACTTGAGCGCAAACACGAAACGCCGGTGGACGACGGCATTCGGCAAGCGCGAGTAGCCATCGTGACTGCCCGCGAAAAGATCGAAAGTTTGTCCTACGATCCAGCCTTCGGCTTCGACCTTGGGCAGCCTGCCCCAACTGAACGGGCCTTTTGGCTCGGCCTGATCCTGGCCGGCTACCGATAGCGTGTTGTGAGCGCGAGTGCCGCGGAAGCGATCGCGCTGATCGTCGGCTCCAACGTATTCGAACGTTCCGGAATCGATGAGCAGATCGACGCCGCCACTGCTGGCCGTCAGGCTAAGGGCATCGGCATGGCCGTGGCCCGCGGTGTGTGCGCCCTGCGGGCCCGCGTCGATCACCAACTGCCGGCCCGAATCGCCGCTCATCATATACAGCCCGCTGGCCTGGAACGCGATTGAGTTGCGCTTAGGGGCGACTGCCGGAAGCCGGTTGAATTCTTCGAGGCCGGCCTCGCCCAGCAACCAGAGCGTCTCTTCGCGCGGGCCTCCGGCAATGCTCTTGAAGTCTCCACGCCCGAACAGTACGGCCCCGGTCGCCAGCGGGTCGAGCAGACTCTGCTTGCGATTTCGCGAAGCATCAAGCAAGCGCCCACCATCGTCGTCGCCCAACTGCGGCACACTTCCATCCCGAGCCAGGACCGCCAGCGCCTGCAGCATGCGTTCCAGCGTCCGGTCATATTGAACGGGAGTTGGAATCTGGTTCACGGACGCGAGCACGGCGGAATGCAAGAAAAAATCCAGGGCGTAGACGTGGTAATAGAGGGACTGCTCGAAATGCAGGCCGTCGGATTGCACCTGCCGCTCCGCCTCCTGTTGCACAATCTGCCAGCCGCGCTGCTGCCAGCGCCGCGCCGCCGGAATCTCCGGACACAGCGTTCCGATGAAAAACAGCGCCACCGCCTCTCCCAGCAAATGGGTGTTGGGCGAGAAATAAGTAGATAGATAGCAATCAATGTGGCGTCCGGCAACTGCCAGGCTACGCAGCCAGGCGGCACGAAACCCGGCCGGCATTCCGGGCGAATCTGCCAAAAGGAAATAGACCCAGAGCCACGAAAGGCTGCGAAAGGCAACTTCCAGGCTGCTGGCCCAGTTGATGCCCATGGGATACGGATTTTCCGCATGCCAGTGCTCCCACTGGCGGAACAGTTCCGCGGAGAATTTCTGGTTGCCGCTCAACCGGAACGCTTTCGCCAGCGTGACCAAGTGCTGGTGCCGGTTCAGTTCCCACGTAACTTTGCTGTCACCCACCTCGGCAAAGTCGAGATACTTCATGCGGAACCGCGGTTTTCTCGGCGCACGTTTTCCGTGGACGCGATCGCAATGCCAGTCGATCTCCGCTCCATAGTCGACGGCGTCGTAACCCAGCAGGTCGAAGCGATGCCCGCAGATGCACTCGGCACGCTCGACGATCTGCTCGGCTTGTTCGGGAAAAAGCTGGCGCAGTCTTGTGCACAGCCCCGGAACCTGCTCCGGCGAGAAGAAGAATCGCGGCCGCGCCCCGGACGCAATGGACTGCATCTGCGGCGCGAAGTCGGCACCCGCCTTGTAGCGCAGCCAGTCGAGGCGGGCGGT
>JBEKWZ010000379.1:0-4572 GCA_049512555.1 Candidatus Sulfotelmatobacter sp.
CCGAGTCCAGCTACGTCCTGGGCCAAACCCCCGTTGATGAAAGGACTGGCGTTGGGAGTAGGAGCGTTGTCGCTAGCGATCCACGGTAAGCCCCACGCTGGCGTGCTGTTCCAAAGGTCCTCGACGGTGGGATTGTTATTGAGATCGATGCCGTAAACCAGTTCCTTGCCGCCCAGCTTTGTCTTGTCCGCGAAGCGGATATCCGTGTTGTCGCTGGTGAAATGATCGTCCTGCGTGTCGTACGTCACCTGTAGAAAGCTTCCCACTTTGCTCGTCCATGCGCCCGAAAGGAACAGCGAGATATCTTGGGGGAACTCGAAGTTGCCGTTCTGGGTTTGCGGCTGCGCCGTCTTGAGCGAGGTAAACGAAGTTTCCAGCATGACGGAAAGCGGCAGTGACGCGAGCAGATCAAGGGGAGCGCGCTTTTTGCTTCCATCGGCCTTTACGGTTTTGGTGTCGTCTCCTCGATCGACGTAGCCAGTCAGTTTGAATTTACGTCCGGCAGGGTTAAGTTCAGGAGGCGTGTAATGGCACCCACTGCATGCCAAGCCCGTCTGCCGCGCATAGCTTGGAACGGCTTGGACGCTGGGCGGGTTCACTGCGGTAAAAACCAGCAAACCTATCATGAGAACTGTCACGAGCAAAGAGACCGACGCTCTTATTACATGGACTCTCATTAGTTGTCTCCGGAGGTGCTGATTCTTGTCCAAGCGATGTCGCAGTGTCAAGCCCCCGAATACAATTGGCTGTGATTGGAATCACTCTGTCTGGTGATGTAGGTCACAAAGCCACGGCCGTGCTGTCCGCTCCGACCTGCGCTTGACCGCGTGCTGGGACATCTCTCATCGAGGAGGCTCCAGTTGTGGGTGATGAGGGCAATCAAGTCTAGTAGAACCTCGTTATCGAGGCGAGCAGAACTGTTAGGCAATCCGATGCTTGCAGAATGCGTGTGCGGCTACGCCACCTGCGACCGACTGCCGAACTCGGACTTATTTCCTTGGCTGGAAAGTCAACTTGAAACTCGCTAGTCCTCTCCGGAAACTCAACCTTCAATTAGCCTGATTCCGTTATCTCCTTTTGTTTTCGCACACTTGGAAACTGGCACTCCGCTTGCTTTGTGGGAGGGCGTTAGATGGACGCACAATACGCCGACCGAACACGTATTCGTCGGCGGGCGTTTGAGCACCTTGGTTGTACCGATACACAGTAAGTCCTTGGAGGAAGCTCGATGAAAGGCTGGTCAAAGATCCTGGCAGATTGCGACCGGCTATTGTCGCCGACTGACGACGGCGTTGCGACAAACAGGCGCACGCTCCCGCGACGCTCTCGTCCTGAGGCCGCATTTCGCATCACGCTCCACGGAGGCAAGGATGGCGCTACCAGACTCGAAAGCGTTGTCGGCGGAATTCCCAAAATCACGCCGTGCGAAGTGCATTCGGTTCCTTCGCTGCCGGATGCCCGCTGGCTTCACCCGGACGAGGAAGACCGGCCCGTTGGAGTCGTGATGCGCCGCGCCCGCCGCGAGGATCTCTATCTCTTCTACCGCGATTGTGATGCCAGCCTGGTTCTTTACACCTTGCCGGAGAAACATCAATCGAAGGTGATGGTGGTCCCGATGGAAGACTGCACCTCGATCAGGGAAGCCACTCTTGGCGGAAACGTGTGCCGCATTGCGTTCAGTGGTCTGGCACCAGGCCGCTACCTCGTAGCTTCATTCTCGATGGTCAGCGCGGACAAACTCCACCTGGAGGCACAACTGTTGCGGAAACAAGGTATGCATGACAAGGCCCTAACCCTGATTGAGGAAGTCTTGGAATTAGATCCTGGGAATTCCGAGGCTTGGACTCGTAAGGGATGCCTGTTGCGCAACCTGGGACGCCGCGACGAAGCCATGGTCGCGGTGAGAAAAGCCCTGCGGATGAATCCCGAGTGCGCGCTTGCCTGGCGGGCCAAAGGAGCACTGCTCAGGGACGCCGGCCAACACCAGGAAGGGCTCGACTGCTATCTCCGCTCTCTCCAGTTGGACCCTACTGACTTCCTTTGTTGGCAGAACAAGGGCAACGCGCTGACGACATTAAATCGAATCGAAGAGGCCCAGGAAGCCTACGCAGAAGCCGAGCGGGTGAAGGAACTGTATCCGGAAGAGAGGTACTGAAGACGAAATGAAAACCTCAACCAATTCGCAAGACAAGCAGCAGTGGAATCCCTCGGAGTGGGCGGGCGTGGCTTCCGTTTGGGTACTGGCCGAGATAGCGGTCGCCAAACTTTCGCGGGTGTTTCTCTGGGGACCGCCTGGGGTAGGAAAAAGCTATCTCGCCTCGCGCGCAGGAAGTGCACCCGTGCAGGTGACGCTCGCCGAGGATCTAACCGTGCAGGAATTGATGGGTCACTGGGTTCCCGATCGGGTCGAGTGGCATTTCCATTTGGGGCCTGTCTCTCGCGCATACCAGGATGGACGCGTACTGGTGCTGAACGAAATCGGACGAGCTAGCGGATCGGTGCAGGATTTCTTACTGGGAGTTCTCGACAATCGCGATGTGGCGTCTCTGGCTTTACCGAGTGGCGAACTCCTTACCCCGGCCAACGGCTTCAAGGTTGTCGGCACCAGCAACACCAGCCCGGACCAACTGGATCCTGCGCTGCGTTCGCGCTTCGAGGCAGAAATACACCTCTCAGTTCCCAATACGGCGCTGGTGGAGGAATTGGACCGGCGTTGCCATGGTCTGGGAGGCGCGCTGGCAGACAGCTATCTGGATCCTGCGCGTGCTCTCGATCCGCGCCGCGTGGCATCCTTTGTGAATCTGCTTGGAGATAACGTTCCGGTTCGCCAGGCCGCACTGTTGACCTTGGCGGAGCGGGCTCCAGATTTTCTCGCGGCTTTGCAAGCCCGCGGGGTGAGGCTGCCGTGCGACACGTTCTGACGCCCATGCCCAGCATCGCGGCGGGGGCCGGCCCGTTCCTCGTCCGCGATAACCCGGAGTACGCTGGCGGCTGCTGCGCTCCGCCGCGTCGAAAAACCATCGGGCTGTTCCAGAGCCCATTTTCCGTCTCTTCTCGCTTGGCGCTCGGAATCCGGGCTCACGAATACGGCCACCTTGGCTTGTGGCGGCACGGACTGGAACCATCCTTCCGTTTCCTTCGAATCTTTCGCCGGCTAGGCATCCACAATGCTTGGATTCAGGGAACGCTTGACGTCGTGGTCAACCACTTCATGCTGGCGCGAGGCAATAGCGACATTGCTGAACTCCAGCTTTGGAAAGACGGACTATCTCCCGAACTGCCGCGCTGGGTTGCTGCCAACCTTTACTTACGGGCGGAAGGCTTGCGGTATTCCTCCTTGATGCGCATGTCCCTGCTGGCGAGAAGAGCGGACTTAACGGGCGACGATTTGGCCTTTCTCGATCAAACCTCCGAAGACCTGATTCGCTGGGGTGCGCAGTCCCTTCCGCTAAACCCACGGCAGTTTCTGGAGTTGCTGCGAAGTCTGCAGAACCGTTTCGGCCCCGACTCACTCGACGAGGAGAATCCGCTGGCTCGGATTTGGATGGACTTCCTGCAAGAAGGGTTCGATCTCGGGGATTACCCGTCGAGACCAGGGTCATCGCTGCCTTCGGGTGTGCTGAAGGCACGGGGTGACGCCGAAGCCAGCATTCCCTGGGGTCCGATGGAGATCCTGACTCCGCAGTTGACCCATTCGTGTCGGAACCTGCCGGGCATGAGCAAGCCGAAAATCGTGTGCGGATACACTGGCGCCTTCCGTTTCCCCAGCCGGGCTTTACTGCCGGCGGCTGACGGGCGCGCTTTCACCCTCCGTCGCCGTCAGTCAGGCCACTGCGGCGCGCTGTTGATCGACTGCTCGGGGTCGATGGGCAAACAGGTCACCCACGACCGACTCATGGCTGTACTGGCTCGCAGCCCCAGCGTCACCATCGGCCTCTATGCCGGGCAACAAGAAGACCAATCAGGAAGCCTACTAGTTGCGGCTCGTAACGGCAGGCACGCTGCCCGAGAGGCGCTCGATAACTGGCCACACTCGGGAAATGTAGTGGATGGTCCTGCGCTGCAATGGCTAGCCCGGCAGAAGACGCCCAGAGTTTGGGTGTCCGACGGCGGAGTGACGGGCCTCAATGATCACACTGCGATCAATCTCCAGATTGAAGCCGACACGATTGTTGCCATGGGCCACATCAGAAGAGTTCCCACTCTGGATGACTATTTGGAGGAGAGGAAAACAGACTTAGCACGGCGTACAGACTCGCTGGACATGCGACTATCGCTTTCCGATAATGATGTGCCCTTTTGAAACGAGGTCGCTGGATGCCGATTCAAGCGCTATGGTTCTCCCACGCCGCGGAACCGACGCGAATTTCCATCGCTACGCCCGTGACGGAGAATTCTATTCCCGCTATACAAACACCATCGGTCCTGGTCGTACGCGACTCCGAACTGAGTGTGTTCCGGCAATACGGCACACCGTTCAAAGATCGGGGTGGAAAGCACGAGGCAAAGTCCCTGGCCGACGTGCTGCTGGGACACGATGGATGCGTCCCCGTAATCGATGGCAAGTACACG
>JBEKWZ010000380.1:0-4567 GCA_049512555.1 Candidatus Sulfotelmatobacter sp.
CGCCTCTCGAAATGGCAGATCTGTTCCAGAAGACGAGCGACATTCTGGACAGCAGCCAGCACGCCATAGAGAACGCCACTCGGGCGACGGCGAATCTAGACTCGATCAGCGCCAAGATCGATCGAGGGCAGGGAACCGCCGGGGCGCTGGTCAATGATAAAGCGCTCTACACCAACCTCGAACAGACCTCGGGCGCCATGCGTGACACGATGGCCCACGCACAATCTGGGGTTACCGACTTCCAGGAAAACATGGAAGCGATGAAGCACAATTTCCTGCTGCGCGGGTATTTCAAAAGCCGTGGTTACGAAGATTCTGCCGAGTTGGCAAAAAATGAGATCGATCGCTTGCCGCAAGCTGCGCCGACAAAACAATTTGACTACTCAGCGAAGCAGCTTTTCGATAAACAAGATTCGGCGAAACTGAAAAACCAGAAGTCTCTAACCGCAGGCGGTGAATTCCTGGCCAATAACCAGTTCGGCTTTGCCGTGGTGGTGGCCTCGGCCGGCATGGAGGGCGACACCCAGAAGGACTTGGTATTAACGCAAGCCCGGGCCATGGTTGTGCGCGAGTATCTGGTTGAGAACTTCGGATTTGATGATAGCCAGCTCAAAACCCTGGGAATGGGCAAGCAGGCTGACGCGAATTCCGACGCCGGCTGGGGAAGTGTGCAGATTTTCATTTATCCGGCAGGGACTGAGATTCCTCCCGACAAGCAAATCCATGCAGATATCTCATCCAAAACAACCTCAACCCAACCGGTTCAGGCTTCGGCGGCCGTCACGGCGCAGCCACAATAATGGCCCGCCATGGCCCGTACCACGCCACACCCGCACATGCTTGGTCGATGACACTATGAACAAACTATCGTGTTCTCTAACTGTTTCGGTACTCTCTCTGCTGCTCGCAGCATCTTCGGTCGCGCAGAACCCGCCCCAGAAAATAACGCTGGTGCTAAACGGGCGCGCGAATGATGGAGCCGTCGCTCAGATCGACGGCCGTTCGTACGTGGACGTCGAGACTCTAGCTCGCATCCTGAACGCCACGCTAAGCTTTAAACCTGGGCGCGTCATATTGACAGGACCGGAGGCCGAAACGATTGCCAAACCCGAGCGTATCGCGCAGGGATTCTCGAAAGAGTTTGCCAGGGCGGGCATTGCTCAGCTGGCGGAGATGCGCGAGTGGAAGGGCGCGATTTCATCTGCGATTCGGTCTGGAGTTGCCGGGGGCAATTGGCTCGCGCCCTTGCTGAAGGAGCATCGCGCCCGGGCAGCGGAGGGCCTAAGCCTGGCGTCGGTGGCGGCGAAAACCGAATCCGACTTGAAAGCTCTGGACCTGCTCAAGAGTGAATTCACGAATCTGGGAGACTGGGACACCCAGGCGCAGGCCACAATCCAATCCCTGAATGCCGAGAAGAGTATCAATCCGCTTGCAGCGCAGAACGATCCGCTGCTGGCGAAGATCTCAGAGTGTGGGAATTTTCTGAATGCCATGCTGGTGGGCGGCGAGTTCGCGGACAGTACCAGCTGCCACTGAACCCCGGAGTTTTCCTGCTGCGGACGCTGGGGTCTGCGCGCATAGGCTCACTTCTGCGGTGGTGGCGATAACTACGCTGCCGCGGGCGTCCGCATGGCGTCCATGTAGCTGTCCATCGACTGGGTCAATTGCGCGTCCACTTCATCGGCGATCGTCATGACATCGGGCAAGAGCAGGCTGAAATCCAGAAAGCTAAGATTACGCTGCAACGTGCCAAAGAGCGTCACCTGGAGTATTCGTGATTCGTGGACCAGCATCGCGGGTGTGTAGCCTTGTTTGTATCGCAACTTGCCATGGGCTGCGGCTGCGAGTGAAAAGACAGCATCGCTGCCTTTAGCAGTGGCGCTGGGTTTGCTGAGCCGGACCACCAGGTCTTCGACGAGTTTTGGGAGATGTCCGGTGCGCTCGTCGTCGCTCAGGTGAACGTGGTTGAGTTCTTTGCTCTGTTTTGCCCGTGCTAACCAGTCTTCGACCACGCGGCCAATGCAGCGCCGCAGTATCGTGCCTACTCGCTCCTTTTCCAGCCGCGCGGGGGGCTTGCGGTTAAGCATCTTTTCCCGGAGGAGATCGGTAAGTTTCGCAACCGCGAACGGCTTCACCATGATTTCGTCCGCTTCCAGGAGAATCGCGGCCATGGCGCTCTGCACGTCAGGGTAACCGCTGACCAGCAACGTGAGTGCATTCGGCTGGAAGTGACGCATCGCGGTAACAACTGTAAATCCGTCGCCAGGATTCGGCATATGCAGGTCGGTGATGAGCACATCGAAGCTCTCAGTCGCGATGTGCTTCAAAGCCTCTGTCACGCTGGCGGCTGCTACTACTTCGTATCCCTTGTGCTGAAGTGTCGCGTCCATCATTGCACGAACGGCATCATCGTCATCTACCAGCAAGACCTTGTGAGCAACACTTGGTTCGATCGGAGTCATACGGCACAACCTCTCGTCACGAGTAAAGACAGTATGGCGGAATGTTTTTTCCAGAGATGTATAAAAAAGGACAGTCCTTCAGACTGGTAACGGGTACTGTGGTTCTAGGCTGTCAGGTCAAGGGGCGGTCATGGGTTAGCGGCGGAACACCTGCCATTCGGACCCTCACGACCGCGCTGGGTTGCTGGGCTCAGTTTAAACATGCTTCAGGCCGGACTCTTACTGGGTTCGGCCCTTTTTCGCCACCGATAGGACTCCGCAGCAAGAGTCGGAATAACGAGAGTCGGATTCTACACTGTGTCGATCGACGCAGCAGAAAAACACCAGGAGGATGCGATGTCACAAACGGTAGTGGAAAGAACCGCGGAACATATTGCCGAATCAGCTCACCAGGCGTCTCGTGCCACTAGCGCGGTCGCCGACGCAATCGGAAACGGCATCGGAGTGGTAAGGCGCACTGCAAAACAGAGCGGCGATGCGGCAGAAGAATTCCTGAATGAGACAACTCAACGCATCCAGCGCCACCCGGTGCTAACAGTTGCGACCACGTTTGCCGTGGGCTTTACCGCAGGAGCGTTTCTCGGCTGGATGATCAAACGAAAATAGCTCACGGACCGCGAATAGCCGCATGCTTAAGACGTAGCGTTCCATGGAGCTTCGCGTGTGACCGGTGAAGACGTGTTAGACAGCCCTTCAAGTTTTCGACGTCTAGGCTTGGCCGTAACTATCAGCGTAATTCCACAAGCGAGCAACACAAAACTAACGACCGGCGATACATGCTCACTGCGAGTGGTCTGCAACACCATGTTCGCTTCTCCGGTCTTAATTTCCTGAATCTTGGCCGGGGAAAGCGGCGCGGCCAGGAATGCGACTCCGAGTGCGATGTCCAGCAGGCCTGCAAGTATAAAGACCCTCATAAGTTCCTCTCCGTTACGCTTCAACCCGTTATGCGTCATAAGAGGACGGCGAAATCCGGCCGTCTCCTTGCAGGTAGGCGATTGTGGGCAATAACTGGCTGGCCAAGCGATCCTTGGCAACGAGGGCATCCGCCAGGCTCAACGCCGGCTCCGGAACGCCCTGTCCTTCGGTGAGCAGGATGATCGGCGCTTGCGGCCTGAGCCGCCTCAGTTCCATTGCGACTTCGTAACCGTTCGTCTTGGGCATGAAGTAGTCAAGAACTACAACGTCAATCGAGTGGATGGAAGCCAACTTTAGCCCCTTGGCGCCGCTGGGAGCGGTCAGAACGGCGTATCCAAAAGCTTCCAGGAAGGCTCTCTCGCACTCCAGCACATCCTGGTTATCGTCGATGCAGAGAACTACACCGCCCGAGAGTTCCGGATAAATGGTAGCCATGGCACCTCAAACAGATCCATATCGTCAACCTTTATGGTCCCTGACGGCTGCCCAAAATTGCTCACCCGCTTTTTTGGTGAGAGGAGCTAATCGTGCAGAACCACGTTGAGCAGAGAGCTGTGTACCTTCAGACCGCCGTTGTATTCAATAAAGCCCAGTTTTCTGAACCGGTTCATGAAGAAGCTAACCCTCGAACGCGTGGTGCCAATCATTTCGGCCAGAGTTTCCTGACTGATCTGGGGGACAACGGCATCGGGAATCGTCTCCTTGCCGAAATGTGCCAGCAGCAGCAGAATCCGAGCGAGTCTTTTTTCACTGGAGTTGAAGAGTTGGTCGACGAGATCCTCTTCGTAGCGGATGTTGCGAGCCAGCAAATACGCCACAAACATGTCGGAAAACGTGTGTTCGCGGTGAAGCGCACCCATCATCACCTTCTTGTCGACCCGCAGCAGCTCGCAGTCTGTCATGGCCGCGGCGGACCCCATGCGCAAGAGTTGCCCCGCCAGAGCTCCCTCGCCAAAAAAATTTCTCTCGCTCACGATGCCGATCGTCGCTTCCTTGCCCGACTTGGATACTACCGTGAGCCTCACTTTGCCTTGCTGAACATAGAAGACAGCATCCGCAGGGTCCCCCTGGGTGTAAATCCTTTGCTTTTTCAGAACCGCGACAAACTTCCTGCCATCGCCGATCGTCGCGAGGAAAATATTGGGGTCGAACTCGGGTTCGTTCTTAGCTACTGCAATCCGGGCCAT
>JBEKWZ010000381.1:0-4562 GCA_049512555.1 Candidatus Sulfotelmatobacter sp.
TTCTGAACCGCGGAATATGGCTCCCCACAGCTCTTCCTAACCGGGAAGAGGGGAGCCCAACCGCATTTTCAATCGGCAGAGCAAGTTCGATTTGGCGAGATCAGGTCTAAGACAAGTCTGGGTCGAACGAATCTGGGACGAACGAATCTGGGTCGAGTCTGGGTTAAGGGGAGTCTGACCGCTTGGCGCATCCAGCCACAGCAACGGCGCGTGCCGCGCAGAACGCCAGCACCGTGGCGGGGCTTGCCCGTTTTTTCCCTGAGGCGTCGCCCGTCCGCATGCCCGTCCAACTCGCCCGCCTGACCCCGGGCAGCGACCCTGCTGCCGCTCCATTCACCGAAAGTATCGTGCTTGAATTCGGCACGCCCCGCGAAGTCCTTTTCGAGTGCGACACGCCGCTGGAGTTTGGCGACGAGCTGCGTCTGCGGAACTCCGACGGTTCGCTTGACGTCATCGTCGTGGTGGTCGCAGTGCAGTGTCACCCCGGCAAAACCGTGGTGGCTGCCCGCTTTCGTGGAGAAGTGCCCTACTGGATCGTGAAATCATGACGCCTACAACACCTGTACAGGATTTGCCTACCCAATGGAACTCCGCCCGGCGCTTATATCCCATTTACTTTGAGCTGGCGCGCGAGTTTGCCATCGACGTAAAACCGTGCCCCGAACTGGAAGCCGGACTCGACACGCCCGAAAAAGAGATCGTCGAGCAGGCCAACCACTGGCTCGAGAAAATGGACGAGCTCGTGCAAGTGCACCAGCTGCGCCAGTTCCTGCAAACCAGTTCGCTGATCAACGAGGAAGGGATCGAGAGCCTGCTCGGGCATTTCCTCGCCAAGCCCGTCAAGACCGACATCATCCGCGACAAGATTGATTTCCTGCTGGTGCAATATTTCAGCCAGCTCGCACCCTCCGGTCTGACTGACACTGAAGTGGATCTGGCCTATGTGGCCGAGTCGCTGAAGCCGGTATTGGGCGCGGTGGAATTGAAACCTCCGGTGTGGTTGAACGCGCTCGATCGCGTGCTCGAATCGTCGCGCCGGTGCAAGTCGCTCGACGACCTGCTGCATGGCGGCATCCTCGAACAGGGGCGAAAGGCCAAGGGGCTGGCCGGAGACTTGTTCTATCTGCCGGTCGCGCTGGTTGCCTTTACCCGTTTCGGATACCTCATGCGGCGGTCGTTTTTTCGCCTCATGCTGGGCGATCTGAACGGGATTCTGGATGGTCTGACCGAGCTGGAGGAAAAAGGCATTAAGACCATTGACTGCCGGCGCGCCCAGTTTTCCGCGCAGGAGCCGATTGTCCGGCTGCGTGTGATCTGCCAGTCGTGGAAGGTGATGTTTCAGGCCGAGTATTCGTCGGGCTCGCCGCTGCGCATGCTGGTTGATCTGCGTGCCTCGGTCGAGTACGCCCTGGGACGCGGGGCAGTTCCTGAAACGGAAGCGAAAACCGCACCGGCAGCGAAGGCCGCGTCGGCTGTGAAGCCAGCGCCTGCGTCGGCCGCGAAACCTGCGGCCGCAGTCAAACCGGCCATTCCGGCCAAGCCGGCTGCGTCCGCGGCAGCTGCCGGGGTGTCGAAACTCCCGGCCAAGGCTGCCGCACCCGCCGCGGCTGCGAAGCCCATGGCCAAGCCCGCCGCCGCTGAGCCTGAGTTTGAAGTTTCAGGTGAGGCGGGCTGGGATCCGGATTCGCCGTCGCCAAAGAAGAAATAACTATTCGCACGGTCGCGGACCGAGTTCGACCGCGACCGACGGAAGCGTGATCGAAAGAACCGCCAGAGTTGCAGGGCAAAGGAAGTTTCGAAGTGCAGGCACCGACCGTACTGATCATCTCCGACGAAGTCGATTTCACCCGCCGCGTCACCGCACGCTGGCAGATGGAGCGCAACGTCCCCACATTCACGCTGCTGAGTGGAGACTTGTGGCCGCGCTTTGCCGTCGACGTGTTCGATGTGGCTATTGTCGGGGAGTTGCGCCGCGACCTGCTTTCGGTGGTTCTGGAGCCTCTGCATTCGACCGGGCGGCCGGTTTTCTGTGTCTGTCACGACGCGGCCACCGGGCAGCTGGTGCATGAGCGCTGGCCTCGCGTCGCGCTGCTGCGGCCCAGCGAACACTGGCTGGAAACTCTGGTGCTGGCGGCCAGCGAGGCAGTGCACCGCTCGCGCGCCGAATCCCGCGCCCGCGCTGCCGAAGCGGCCTGTGCCACGCTCGATCGCCAGGCCACGCTCGGCCGGTACATGCTGGAAATGCGGCACAACCTGAACAACGCGCTGACGTCGGTGCTGGGAAACTCTGACCTGCTGCTGCTCGAGCCGGGCAGCCTCTCGGCCCAGACTCGCGCCCAGATCGAAACCATTCGCAACATGACGCTCCGGATTCACGAAATCATGCAGCGCTTTTCCTCCTTGGAAAAGGAGATGAACGTGGTGGCGCAGCAGGCCGAACAGGATGCCGGCAAGTCCTACGCGGCCGGAGCCGCTGGTAATTAACATGAAACCCCTCCCCACGCACCGCGCCGATCGGATGATAGTAGAGCGAACAGTTCGGCGAATCGACGTTTGCACACCCTCCGGGGGAAGGATCTATGCATAGATTGATGGCGGGTGTCACCATTCTTGAGCACGAACTGTCCGAGCTGCGTCTGCTGGTCGAGCGCCAGACTGGAATCCTGCTCGACTGCCCTAACAGCGCGTTAGCGGCACATGTGGCCGAATATCTGGAGAGTCACGAACTGGAATCGCCCGCCGCTTTGCTCGACCGGCTGCGCGCTTCCGATCAGGATCCTTCCGTGCTGCCTGCATTTCTCGACGGCGTGCTCAACGTCAACACCGGTTTCTTCCGCCATCCCGGAGCCATGAATGCGCTGGCCCGCCAGGTAATTCCACAACTCTACGCCCGCAAAGTGGACGACGGCCCCAGCACGCTGCGCATCTGGAGCGCGGGCTGCTCCACCGGGGAAGAGACTTATTCGATTGCCATGGCGCTGTGCGAGGCGCTGCCGGGCGGAAATGGGAATGGTTCAGGCAACGGTTCGAGCTCGAACAACGGTTCAAACAATGGCTCGAACATTGGTAACAGCGGTTCGAACGGCGGCAGCGGAACCAAGGACGCCCGGGAAAAGAATTCGTCCGGCAAGAACGGCGGGATTGCCGAAGGCAGCGCCCTTGGCACGGGGCAGGGAACCAAGGACTGGTCGATCCACATTGTGGGGAGCGATTTGCTGCCTTCCGCGATTGAAGTGGCTGAGCGCGGGTTGTATCCGCAGTCAGCTCTAACCGGATTGCCTCCCGCGGCCATCCGCGCCTGCTTCTCGAAAATCGGCAGCCCGAACGGGTCTGCGAACGGGTCGTCAAATGGCTCCGCAAATGGTTCCGCGGAAATTTCGCAAAACGGGGCAGTGAACGGTATGGCGAACGGCTCGGGCAATAACTCAACATCCAGTTCGAGCAACGGCGGCTCAGGTGGCAACGGTTCGAGCAACAATGGTTCGACCGGCAATGGATCGACCAACGTCGCGCACCTGCTGGTCAAGCCGCGCCTGCGCAGCCTGGTCACTTTTAACACCATGAACTTGACCAAGCCGGTCTATATTGGCCGCTTCGATTGCATCTTTTGCATGGACGTGCTGCCGCACCTGTCGCGGGCCCAGCGCACCGCTCTGATGGAGCGCCTGCATCTCTACCTCGAACCCGGCGGGTATCTTTTCTTAAGTCAGACCGAAAAGCTCCAAGCCCCCAACCTGAACTTCCGGTCGGAAACCTTCGACGGCTACACCTTCCACCGCAAACCGCTGGCCGCGAGCGCATCCTACGGGCGGTAGCGAGGAAAAAGATAACCACAGAGGGCACAGAAGAATAATACGGAGCAGAAAATTTCCTCCGTGATCCTCTGCGCCCTCTGTGGTTCAAGCCTTTTATGCGAACAGGAATTCTTTTGTCCGCAACTCCTTGATCGCATCCCTGAGCTTCGCGGCTTTCTCGAACTCGAACTTCTTGGCGGCTTCGCGCATGTCGCTTTCGAGTTTGCCGATGTAGGTGTCTACTTCTTCCTGCGATTTGAATTCCGGCATGCCCTCGGCTTCACCGCCGGTGAGGTCGGCATAGTCGGCAGCGACGATCCCGGCCAGGGTCATGTCTAGCGGACGCACAATCGATTCCGGGGTGATTCCGTTTTCTTCGTTGTAGGCGGTCTGGATGGCGCGGCGGCGCAGAGTTTCGTCCATGGCGCGCTTCATCGAATCGGTTTGGCGATCGGCATAAAGAATGGCCCGCCCGTTCAAATGCCGCGCACAGCGGCCGATGGTCTGGATCAACGACCCCGTCGACCGCAGAAAGCCTTCTTTGTCGGCATCCAGAATCGCGACCAGCGAGACTTCCGGCAGGTCCAGTCCCTCGCGCAGTAAATTGATGCCGATCAATACATCAAACTCGCCCTTGCGCAGGTCGCGCAGAATCTTCACTCGTTCCAGAGTTTCGATTTCCGAATGCATGTAGCGGCACTTTACGCCAACTTCGGCGTAGTACTCGGCGAGATCTTCCGACATGCGTTTGGTTAGGGTCGTCACCAG
>JBEKWZ010000382.1:0-4558 GCA_049512555.1 Candidatus Sulfotelmatobacter sp.
CTACAGCACAAACGACGTGGCCGATGCTCTAAACACGGCCACCGAAAATGGGGCGAATTACTACACGCTCACCTATTCCCCTCCGAGTCGCGCGGATGACGGTAAGTGTCACAGTATCTCGGTCAAGCTCAACCAAGAGAAGTATCAGCTTGCCTACCGGCACAGCTACTGCCGCGGGATTCTGGTCTCCACTGCGGCGGATGAAAATGCGAATCATTCCGCGTCTCCCACTCTCGAAGTTCCACTCGAGGCCGGCGACGTATTGCAAGCCAATATCAAGCCCGGCGCGCCCATGCTTCACGATCTGGTGTTCTCCGCGCATGTCCACACGAGTGCAGTTGGAGTGGCGACGCCGGCGCAGATGGCGCAGTTACAGGAGCAAGCAGCATTTTTCCAAACCCAGCACAAGAACAAACCCCTCCGGCCTCTAACTCCCGTGAAAGTGCAGAGTTATGCCATCGACTATCGTGTTCTCGATCCTGAGTTCCAAACGCAGGCGGGACGTACCGGACAACAACCGGCACTGGAGTTTGCCGTGGCTGCATTCGACGACGATGGCAAAGTGCTGAACGGCGTGGTAAACGACGGTGTGCCAGAGACCTCGACGCAGCCGTCCGAAAACAAAGCCGGACTGTACCGCGTGCATCAATCGCTGCTGGTCCCGGTGAATGCCAAGTCCCTGCGCGTGGGCGTACGCGACCGTTTGAACGATCGCATGGGCACGCTGGAAGTGGATCTACCGTTGCCGCCCCAAACCGTAAGCAAGTCCACTATGCTGTCCAAGCCGGCACAGTAGACGGCGATCCCCCCATTTGCTCTGTCCCGGCAGCGCGATGTTCCTACAAGATTGCGCTTAATCCACGCCGCTCCTCGCGTATACTCCAACTCCAAGATGGCTGATGTCCCGCATGATGTCCCGCGTCTCGCGCCCTCGCGTCGAGAGCTCTCCCGCGACCTGGGCGTCAGTCAGGCCTCCGCAGTGGTGGTGGGGACCATCATTGGCAGCGGCATTTTCCTCGTGCCGCAAGACATGATGAAGGCCGTGGGCTCGGCCAAGCTGGTTTATCTGGCCTGGATCGTGGGCGGACTGCTCTCGTTTTTCGGTGCGCTCACCTATGCTGAACTGGGCGCGATGAAGCCGCAGGCCGGCGGAGAGTATGTCTACGTCCGCGACGGCTACGGGCCTATGGCTGGATTTCTCTACGCGTGGACGTGGTTCCTGATCGCCAAACCGGCTTCGATCGCGACCGTCGTCACCGGCCTGGTGCAAATCCTGGGGACATTTCCTGTCTTTTCTTTTTTCTCGGTCAACGTCATCACCGCGCCGTTTGCCGTGAACTGGGGCCAGATCTTTGCCATCGGCGCTGCCATCCTCATTTCATTTCTGAACTATCTTGGCGTAAAAAAAGCGGGCGAATTTCAGCTCGTGTTCACACTGCTGAAAGTCGCCATCATCCTGGGAATCGTGGTGGTGTGCTTCAGTGGAATGGGCAACGCCACCGGACGGGGATGGAGCAATTTCGCCAGCACCTTCGCCGGCGCAAAGGGCGGCGTCGCCGGATTCATGGCGGCGCTGGTCGCGGCCCTGTGGGCCTATGACGGATGGAACGATCTCAACATGGTAGCGGGCGAGGTGAAACGTCCGGAGCGCAATATTCCGATTGCGCTGATTGCCGGCGTGGCCACGGTGGGCCTGCTCTACGTGCTGGTGAATGCCGCCGTGCAATATGTGCTTCCCGCCAGCGCGATCGCGGCTTCGCCGCGTCCCGCCTCCGATGCCGTAGCACTGGTGATGGGGCGTGTGGGCGCCAGCATTGTTTCTGCTGGCATTGCACTGTCGATGCTGGTCACGCTGAATGGCACGATCATGAGCGGAGCGCGCGTGCCCTACGCGGTGGCGCGGGACGGTTATTTTTTCCGGGCGTTGGCCGAAGTGCATCCCAGGTTTCACACGCCTTCGGTAGCGATTGTCGTGCAAGCCATCCTCTCGATTCTGCTCTTGTTGCTTGGAGCAAATTTCCGCCAGCTGTTTTCTTTGGCGATTTTTTCCGAGTGGCTCTTTTACATGGTCGCCGGCAGCACTGTCTTTATCTTCCGGCGGCGCGATCCGCAGGCGGCACGTCCCTATCGCATGTGGGGCTATCCGATCGTGCCTGCCGTTTTCGTTGCGGTTGCGGCGGCGCTCCTCTGTTACACCTTCAAGAACGATTGGCCGAACTCTGGCTATGGAGTCCTCGTCATCCTGACCGGAATTCCTGTGTTTTTATATTTCTCCTGGCGTCGAAAATCTCTGTCGTAAGGCACATGCAGACCGGAAATATGTGCGGACTCTCAGAAACTTGCTTTAAAACTTCCTCATTTTCTGCACAAAGGTTCTTACCCGTTTGACTCCGGTTTTCCACCGTGTTTCTTCCCTGTTTCATCGGGTCCAAGGGCTGGCCTAATCGGGGGAAATGCCCGCCCTACGCCAGTTTTGGGCCGATTCTTCAATACGGGTACCGCGCAGGTTACCTAAGGTCAAGAGCCGTGGACACGTTTACCCCCTGTCCTATCTCCCGTATTTTTAAGACTCCAAGTCCCGGAGGATCTCCCCTAAACCGGGATTCCCGATGGAGTGAAATTGCATGGCAACGGCTTATCGCGGCTTTCAACTCGGACTACTGCCTGAGCGCAAGGTAAACAAGAAGGCGCTGGCGACGGCCTACGGGATCGTGGCTCTGGTCCTGCTGATCGTAGTCAACATCACTCTCATCTTCCCAGACAAGCTGCAGCTCACGCAGTACCACGTCACCGAGATGATTCCCATGCCGGCCTTACGGCCGGAACCGCCGCCGGAGCCGATCAAGGTAAAGCCTGAAGTCCATCCCAAGCTGCTTCCTGCCGTGAAGATTCCGGTCCTGGAGCAGCCCAAGCTGGTGGTACCGCGTGAAGTTCGTCGAGAGGCTCCGAAGCCGATTGAGGCGCCACAGGTGGTGGTGAACCAGTTCAAGGCGCCAGAGTTAAAGATGGCGGCGGGCGGCGCCCGGCCACAACTGGTACACACTGGAGACTTCAACGAGGGCAGCTCGCAGAAGCCGACGGTGAATGCGGCGGTGGAAAAAGTACAGACTGGCGGCTTTGGCGATCCCAATGGTTTGAAGGGAACCGGCAAGCCGGGCGCGAAATTGTACGCGGCCGCGGCGGGCGGATTTGACATGCCCGTAGGTGCGGGTCAAGGCAACGGAACCGGCGGAGCGAAAGGAATCAAAGGCACGGTCGCCAGCGCAGACTTTGGTAACGGCGTCGCGACCGGCGGCAAAGGGGACGGGCGCAGCAACGGCCAGGGAGTTGCTACTGGCGGATTTGGGTCGGAGCAGGTGGTGCATGGCGGGCCGAAAATCGCAGCCGCGGTCGCGCCGACCACTACTCCGGTGGAGATCACTTTCAAACCGAGCCCGGTTTACACACCCGAAGCGCGCAGCCTGAAGCTGGAAGGCGAAGTGCTTCTCGAGGTTAGTTTTGGGGCGAACGGCACGCTGCGCGTGAATCGCGTGGTGCGCGGTCTGGGTCACGGACTGGATGAGGCTGCGATCGCAGCCGCCAACAAGATCCGGTTCAAGCCCGCTTTGCGCGATGGACAGCCGACGGATTCCACCGCGATTGTTCACGTTACGTTCCAGCTGGCGTAGAACCGGCTGGCGTAGAAAAAGTTTTGGCGAAGTAACTTGCAGTTTGGCAGTCGACGGAAAGCGAACTGGGCTCACGGAAACTGGGTCACTGAAACTGGGTCAAAAAAACTGGGTCAGGGAAACTGACCCAAAGAAACTTGGTTCAGAGAAACTTGGAGAAAAGAGTCATGCGTACTTGGAATTTGCTACTCACTGCGGCTCTGCTGGCATCCATGAGCGCGGCCGCGCAGCAAGCGGCGGGGTCACAGCCGTCCGCACAGTCGCCTGCGCCCGATGCGACGCAGGCAGCGCAACCCGCTCCGCAGCAGGCGGCCCCGGCAACCGATCAGCCGGCACCGGCTCCGCAGGCCACACCGGACGCGTCGCAGGCTGCGCAGCCCGCAGCGCCGGCCGCACAGGCCATTCCGTTGCCTGCGGCTGCACCGGCTCCCACCACCATGGACCAGGTTGTAAACCTGTTCATTGAGCGGGAGCATGGCTTGATCAAGGTGCTGGCGAACCGCACGCCGGTGGTTGAGACCTATCTCCAGAATCTGACCGCCGACCCGCAGCTCGGCCCCGTGCCCAGCGAGGATCACTATTTCCTCGGCCGCATGGATATGGGCGAGACCGTCGACCGCAAAGATTATCTGAAGGAACCGGAACAGAGCATGCAGTCGCGTCTGCTCGGCGGCTTTCACAAGCTCTACAAGGTGCAGTATCAGCCCTTGGGCTTCTCGTGGATGGTCTATGCCGATCGCACCGACTTCGACCGCGAGCATTATGACTTCCGCTACGCCCGCCGCGAATTTCTCGGCGACGTGCGTTGCCTGGTGTTCGACGTCACGCCCAAACCGAAGTCCGGCCGCGGCCGCTTCCTTGGCCGCATCTGGGTCGAAGACCAGGGCTTC
>JBEKWZ010000383.1:0-4548 GCA_049512555.1 Candidatus Sulfotelmatobacter sp.
CGAATTCTGCGAGGTGTAGAAGACACCCGCGTTCAAATAATTGGGCGTGCCGCTCGGGTTCGACAGCACATAGGTCGACACGCCGTAGCCGTAGGGCGCGCCGCTGGCGGGGGCGGTCCAGCTGAAAGAGGGCGTCGTGGTAGATAGCGTGGCAGCGGTGAACAGGTTGCCGCCGTTAATCGTGGGATTCTGCACCGGCCCGACGATGGGCGCAATAGCGTTACTGGAGGGCGCGACCGACTCGCCCGTCACCAGCGCGAAGTTTACCGTGGACGTGGAGTCGGGAACCGGTACGGGAATAACCGCCTCTTCGCAGAAGCTTTCCGCGCGGGTCCAGGTTGAGGGGAAGGGGTCGTTATAGCCGAGTGTGCCCAGGCTCTGGTCGGTGAGGATGCCAGGCTGCTGCGCGCTCGCCGCGTTCAGTTGAAATCCTGTGGAATCGCAGCTGCTGAAGTTCAACAATGACGAGATGCCCAGAGGTTCGTAATAGTTGACGGCGAGGTTCAGGTTCGGGCCATTGAGGTTTGCTCCCGGCGAATTCACGCCGACTACGAACGGCTCGGCGATGAGGGAGAAGCCCGCATAGTTCGCACTGGCAGTAGCCGGAGCCGCGCCCGTGAGCGAGGTCGCCCACTGCAAACCCTGCACGCTCACGTTCAGCGAAGTGGGCGAACTGTGCTGCAGTGTCGGGGCGATGGTGTTGGTCGCGCCGTCGATCAGCTTCAAGTCTGAGAGCGTGGCCTCCGCCCCCAGCACGCTGACGTTGACCAGCGCGCCCAGCGTGATGGGCTCGTACTGCAGGAGGAAGCCTGCAGTGGTCTTTGACCAGTCGAAGGGGCTCACGTAGCCGATGGAAGTCGAGAGCGCAGAGGTGCTGGGCGGGTCGCTCAATAGCGGGCCGAAGATTTGATTCTCCAGATTGAACTGAATCGAGGTCGGCTCGCTGACTGAATCCAGCCCCGACAGGATGAAATCGAATTGAGTTGTGGTGTCGGCGCTCAGGGTCGCGACGGGAAAGCCGCCGATGTCGCGTCCCAGGTCGAATGTGCTGCCACTGATCCAATAGGCGGTAGAACTCGAGGGCAGCAGGTTGGCCCCGCCGAAGGCGAGCCAGTAGTTGCCGGCGGGCACGCCCGCGATGCTGATGACGCCAGGGCCAGTGGTTGCTCCTTTGAGCACGGTGAGAGAGCCGTCGGGCTCCGGCGCCACGGCGGAAATCTGCAGGCTGGCGGAGCTGGCGATCGGAACCTGCACGGCGCCGCTCGGCTCCCAGTAGGTGTTGATCCAGTCGACGGTCACGATGCCGGTGGGGCTGACCGTCCAGGACTGAGTGGCCGTGCCTCCCGAGGACGTGGCGGTGACGGTGAAGCTGTTCGAGGTGCGCGACTGCGCGGCGGTCGGTGTCCACGAGACGGCATTTCCGCTGAGCGTCGCGCCTGTAGGAGCCGTGGTCAGCGAATACGTGACAGCTCCGCCTGCGGGATCGACCGCAACCGGCGAGTAGGAGTAAGCCTCTCCCTGGGCCGCGGCCGTGACCGGGGCGCTGGTGAAGATCGGCGACGAAGACTGCTTCTGCGAACTATTGCTGCTGCTGCAGGCAGTGAGAAGGGCAGCCGATAGCAAAGCAAGAACAAGAAGGGCGCGCGTGAACATTGGACCTCCTGAAACAGGGGCCGACAACCGAAGGAACGAAATCTTACCACGGCTGTATGGTCAGAGAATGTGCCCGCGCCCACATCTTGCAGGAAATCCTGACGGGAAACCTGGGGGCTGGGTCAGTCTTGAAAGTGTCACAATACCGAAATCCCCGAAGACTCCCCACGCCACGCGGAGCCCCCTCCTTGTGACTTCGGGTATCTGACGACCGTCCATCCTTGGTGTCTAAATTGAACATGGCCAGGCGAATACCGCTGCGGGCGCGAATCGGGTTGGTGCTGATTCTGGCCGCCGCCGCTATTTACGGGGGCTACGAGTGGTGGATGGCGACCCGCACCTGGGTTCCACTCGACATGCCGGTCTCCGTCGCGCCGGGCCACATTCGCTCGCCCGAGTTCAAGATCAACCTCGACGCCGGCTTCTGGATTTTTGTCGAAGTCGAGACCAAGCCCGACCCCCAGGGCGTGGCGTGCTTGATCGGCTACCGCGACGACTACTGCCGCAAGAACGCGGTGAGCGAACTGCGGGCGTCGTGGACGCTTTCCGACTCAGGACGGGTCGTCGCGCAAGGCTCCACGGAAAAGTATCCGGCGGTGCGTGGCGGCATGGTCACGAAGGCCCGTGGGCTGGGCGATTTCGTCGTCCCACCGGGGAAGCACTACGTTCTCGATGTCGACATCCTGGACGGCGGCAGGCGCTTCGATGCGGGTCACCCGCGGTTGTGGATCGCTCAGAGCTACTACTGGCAGTTTGAGGACTTGGGGACGCCGCTCTTGCTGCTTGCCGCGCTGCTGGCGCAGATTGGCGCGGTGCTGCTGGCAATCGCACTCGCGGTGGCGATCAGCCGGAAACGCGAAGAGCAGAGAGAAAGGGTTCGACTGACCTGGCCTGGGCCACTGCCAGCCGGTTTCGTATTCGAAAGCGCATCCGTTGAAGCTAGTTATGTTGCGAAGGATATTCCACCCAGACGGCGTTCGACGCTGCCGCGATCAGCGTGGCTTGGTATGGCCCTGCTTCTATTCGGCGCCATCAGTTTCGTCGTAGTTCGGCATTGGTACCGCACGCGCATCTTCACCCCGGTCGACCTGCCGGTTTCGCTGGCGGCCGGGCACATTCGAGCGGAACCATTTCGCATCAATCTGCGTGCTACATACCAGGTCTGGATTGAGACCGGGGAATGGTGGATGCTTCCCCAACCGTGCCAGCCTAACTCGGTCCTGCAAACTAAGTGGGAGCTATTCCGAGAGGGCAAGGTCGTCGGCCAGTATGACGACGCGACCGGATATTTCTCCGATTTTGAGGGCGAGCCGGGCGTGTACGACCTCGACTTTCAGGTCGTTTCCGACGCCAGTTGCCTGAACCAGACCCATCCTCGATTACGAGTCCACACCGATTCGTCGGACTATGAGTTCTATGCCGGCTATTCGCAGTGGGTGGGCGCTATCTGCTTTGCCACTGGTGTGAGCTTGATCATTCTGACGGTGGTTGGGCGCCTGCGGTGGCGCGCCGCAGAGGCTGTAAACCTGAACCTGTCGTCCAGCGTGGGATCGTCCAGCGTGGAATCGACCAGCGTCGGTTCGAGCAGCGCGGGGCAGAATTTTCAGTGGGCACAACGGTTGCCGCTAAGGCGCCCGATCTCGGGCCTGCCAGCGTTCGGTCTGGCCGGCGGGATGATCTTTGCAATCCTGGCCATGCTGATGATGCTGATCACGGCGAATCCGATGAATTCCAAAGGCCTGTGGGTGCATCTTCTCAAACCAGGCCAGGGTGCCGCAAAGAGTGACGAGTGGACCGAGCCGCTCATTGTGCGGTTGAAAGACATGGGTCCGGGCAACAGGGCATCTCTGTATGTGAATTCGAAGCCGGTGGCGTGGGAAAGTCTCGACCGCGAACTGAAACAAGAACTGGCAAGGCGGAAGGATTGGGTTGTCTACGTCGGTGGAGATGACAGGTTGCCTTGGAACAACGTGACGGATGTCATCGACGTGGCGCGGAAGTACCATGCCAAAGTCTTCCTAATCACAAACAGCGCCCCCTGAGAACACAGGCCGTCCGAGTACTGTCTGAGGGTTAGGCGGGCGGGCTGCACCCGGCAGGATCAGGCAGTGGCGGAGGACGGGCGGTCCGCTTCCGCATCGAAGGGTTTCATTGGGGTGCGATTCCGAGCGGGGCGAGTTTGGCTGCAGTCGCCTCTCCAGGCTTGATGCTGCCTCGCAGAAGCATGGCATCGATAACATCGTTGCGCCGCGCAATGGCGCGGTCGGGATGTTGAATGGGAGAGTAATAGGCCGGATGCGTGATCAGTCCGGCAAGCAGGGCTGACTCTGCGATGGTGAGATCGGCTGCACTCTTTCCGAAATACCGTCGCGCCGCTTCCGTCGCGCCGTATATGCCGGGCCCAAAATATGCGCGGTTGAGATAAATGTCCAGCAGTTGGTCTTGAGTGAAGCGACGTTCCAGTTGAAGTGCCGTGCGGACTTCGGTCAAGGTTCGCTTTAGATTGTGGCTCTTCGATCCACAAACCATCTGTCGAGCCAATTGGTCGGAGTAGTGTCCATATCGCGGAGTGCGATCGGTGGCGCCATAGTAGCGCCAGAAAAAACTTCTCGGATCGAAGTCGCCCTCGGCAGCCAGGACTGCTTGACGAAGCTCAGGCATATTCACGCCCGGAATGGCGGCTACCATAACCGACTCGCCGCAGAACTTTGTTGGAACCAATACCACGCCTCCGCCGTCGGCCATGTAGACCGCCAAGTCGGAAGAGTGTGGCAGATCGGATGTATAGAAATACAGCCACGCGGCGAAGCCAGCCACTAGGACGACGCACAACAACACGATCGACAGCAAAATCTTGATGAGGACTCGCAGGCTGGCCGGTAATAGTTGCATCGC
>JBEKWZ010000384.1:0-5072 GCA_049512555.1 Candidatus Sulfotelmatobacter sp.
TCCGGTGCGCTACCGCGCGAAGCGATAGTGCCACACTCTGGCTGCGCCGATCAGATTTGTGTCGTCTCCCAGCGACGCTAACATAAGCTGCGTCTTCTCGGCCGGGACGAAACGGCAGCCGCGCGATGATATGAGCGAGGTAGCGATTGTAAGCTGCCCACAGCGAAACCAGGAGCAACCAGTTCGCCTCCTTGGGCGCTTGAACCCGAGTGTTTCCATCCTGGTCGTAGCCGGGAAAATCTAAAGACGATTGCAGCGCCGCACGGACGAATCGCTGATGATTGTTGGATGCAGAGTCGATCAGATGTCCCATTACTTCCTTGCGGGACCAGCCACCGGACAGGACGGGCTTTTCGCTTTCTGCTTCGCTGATCTGGCGGAGCCTGGGCTCCGCCGCTTCAATCACCGATCTCAGTTGTTCGCTCAACTCTTTCATGGGTCTCCCTCCGGTGCGCTACCGCGCGAAGCGATAGTGCCACACTCTGGCTGCGCCGATCAGATTTGTGTCGTCTCCCAGCGACGCTAACATAAGCTGCGTCTTCTCGGCCGGGACGAAACGGCAGCCGCTGGCTGCGCCGATCAGATTTGTGTCGTCTCCCAGCGACGCTAACATAAGCTGCGTCTTCTCGGCCGGGACGAAACGGCAGCCGCTGCGAATCACCTCGCGGATGCGGGCAAGAAAAAGCGGCGCACTCTTCATTACGCTGCCGCTGAGCACGATCGCGTCGGGAGTAAACAAGTTGATCAGATTCGCGAGCCCCAGGCCCAGATAGAAAGCCTCATGCTCGACGGCCTGGAGCGCGATTTTATCTCCCTGTTGCGCAAGCTCGCAGATTTTCTTGGCTGTCATCCCCTCGCGATGCGGATAGCCGGCAGGCGCGTGGCTTTTGAGCCACACTACCATGGCCGGACCCGCGGCCAACGATTCCCAGCAGCCGCGGAATCCGCACGAGCACTGTGGACCCGCAAGGTCGACAACCTGGTGACCGACCTCGGGATGCGCCCCATCGACACCGCGATAAAGCTCGCCATCGATAATGATTCCCCCGCCAATGCCGGTGCCGACAGTCACATAGATGAGGCGTGAGCGATTCCGCCCCGCGCCCCATCCGGCTTCGGCCAGCGCGGCGGCGTCTCCATCATTTTCCAGCGCGACGCGCACGTTGAAAATCTGCGCGAGATCTTTAACCGGACTCTTCCCGCGCCATCCGGGAAGGAAATCCACGTCGCCAAACTCGCCGCGCATGGGATCAACCGGCCCCGTCGATCCGATGCCAATGCCGGTCAGTTCCACGCCTGCCCTCTGCGCGGTTTCCCGCAGCATGCCGGCAATCAGATTCAAGCTGGCTGCATAATTGTCGGGGTCGGTGGGCGCCTGCATTCGGGCAAGCACCTTCCCGTTGTCATCGACCATGCCGACCGCAATTTTCGTTCCCCCAATATCAACCGCACCGATCAAGCGATTTCCATCCTCCCGTAGCGCCTGAAAAACCTAGCCGGGACGGCGGCGCTACTTGAATCATGAGTACTCCGGCGTGATCGCCTTCGCTTCCTCCAGCGTGATGCGCCGCTTGTTCTTGTAGGACAGGTTCGACATGTGCACCGCGAGGGCCGACCGGTAGCCGATTTCCGGCGGGGCATTGGGAACGCTGCGGCTGCGAACGCAGTCAATCCAGTTCGCCATGTGGTCCCGATCTTTGGTCTTGCCGCGCGCGGCATCTCCGCCGTCGCGGTTGGTCTTCTCGGGCCAGTACTGCAGCGGCTCTTCGAAGTGATGTTCGAACGTGCCGTCACTGCCCAGAATGCGGTCGCCCAGTTCGTAATGTTTGTTGCTGAAGGTGGACTGCCAGGTCACGACGGTGTCCGGAAAATCGAGCGTCACCGCAATCGTGTCCGGCACCTCGCGCCCGTCTTTTTCCGAGAACACGCCGCCCGACATGTAGGCTGCCGAGGGCAGCGGCAGATCCAGCGCGCCCATGATCCATGCGATCTGGTGCACCATGTTTTCGGCGCAGTTGCCTCCGGCGAACTCCCAGAACAAGCGCCAGTTGATGAGCTTGTAAGGGTCAAAAGGGATCTCGGGACGGCCGTTGAGGAATGCGCTCCAGTTCACGTTCTGCGCGGTGCAGTCCGACGGCACCGCCCGCACCCACTGCCCTTTGCCGTGCGGAGTATTGCGGCTCATCCAGGATTCGACCGACGTGACTTTTCCGACCCAGCCGTCTTTGATCATCTGTTTCGCGTCGACCAGCGCGCCGGAACTTTGATGCTGCAAGCCGATCTGGATCACGCGGTTGGAATTCTTGGCCGCAGCCAGGCACTTATCGGCCTCCGGAATCGACCAGGTCATCGTCTTCTCGGAATAAAGATCTTTGCCGGCAGCCAAGGTGTCGAGAAAATGGCGGCAGTGAATGTGCAGAGGACTGGCCACGATGACCGCGTCGACATCTTTCATGTCGAGCACGCGGCGGTGATCGTCGAAAGTCTGAATGCCGGGCACTCGGCCCTTCGCTTGTTCACGGCGGCGGCTGTAGACGTCCGCCATGGCCACAACCTCGGCCCCGGGCACCTTGAGAATTTGTCCCAGCAAATCGTTGCCGCGATCGCCCACTCCGATCATGGCTACGCGAACGCGGTCATTCGCGCCTAGCACCCTCGAGGTTGGATAGGCCAGCACGGCTGCGGTTCCGAGTGCAGCCTGCTTCAGAAAAGTACGCCGGGTCTGTGTGAAATTCGTTGGATCGGTCATATCAATTCGCTCGCCTCCATCTTGAGAGCGCTCCATTTCGGGTGCCCCATTTCCCGCGAGTTCTGGGCGCGAGAAGTGGGGTCTTTACAACGCGTCCGCCTGTTGCAGAAGTTTCTTCATTCCCGCCCAGCTCTTGCGCGAACATTCCTCGGGCGTGCCGCCGCCGCTCCAGTGCGTCTCCAGACTCACCGCGTAGTGGTAGCCGTCGCGCTTGAGCGCCTTGAACTGGCCGGCCCAGTCGATGATGCCTCCGCCCATCGGCGCCCAATCATATCCCTTGCCCTTTTTGACCGCATCTTTGCAGTGGCAGTGGCCAATACGTTCCTTGGGCAGCAGATTATAACCATCCGGATATGGAATCTCGCCGTGGGTGGCGGCGTTGCCCGGATCCCAGTTCAGCATCAACGCCGGCGACTGCACGGCGCTCAAAAGTTTCACCGATTCCGCCGCTGTCGCCGTGTTGCAGGAGGGCTCATTCTCGAGCAACAGGATGATTCCCTTCTTCTCTGCTTTGGCTGCGGCTTCCCGTAGCTTGTCGTTGATGGCCTCGCGATACGGCGCCTGATCTTCCAATCTCCAGAAATCGAAACAGCGCACGCGGTCGGTCTGAAACGCCTTCGCCAGTTCAATGGCGCGGTCGAGAACTTCATCCTGCTGCTGCAAAGTAAAGTCTGCGCCAAAGCTCTTGGCCTCGCTGAATTTTGATTTTGGCGCGCCCGGCCAGTCGACTTTGAACAGCGGGCTGGCGATGTCGGTCACCTTGAGCCGGGATTTTTCGAGAATGCTGCGCGCTTCCGCGACTTCCTTGTCGTCGAGCTTTAGGATGTTTTTCTTCCACATGCCGCGCAGCTCGATCCAGCCCATGCCGAACTCCTTCGACACGACTTCACAGACATGGCCGAAGTCCTGCGAAATCTCGTCGTTGATGACCGATACGCGAAACGGCGAGCCGGCATCGACTGGGTTGAAACGAGAGGCCCCAAAGCGGGAGGCTGGCGCAAAACGCGATGCGGCATTAGCTGCTGTCAGGGCAACCATTCCCGCGAGAAACTCGCGGCGGGCAAACTGGACGGGCATGACCTGCTCCTTGGGAGACGTCGGTACGGCCACGAAACGGCGGAATGGACAAATCTACCACCATCGAAACCTGGGCGGTAGAAGGACGGGCAGAAAGTTTATCGGAGAAAGTTATCGGAGATCTGGGGAGAGTGGGAAAGCGCCGCTGGGCAGGAAGTAGCGCGCAAAACAAAACGTCCCCGACTCGATTTGAGTCCCAGGGACGTTTGTTGATCAGCCCTCCCCCAAGTGCTGCTCAAGAACACTCTAACTCTACCCCCGAACCCGGTAAATGGCTCCCTCGTGCTATAGGCTGGCACGAACGGTGCAGCCCAGGAGTGATTCTTGCCCACAAAACAAAACGCCCCAGACTCGATTTGAGTCTCGGGACGTCTGTTGATCAGCCCTCCCCCAAGTGCTGCTCAAGAACAATCTAACTCTACCCCCGAACCCGGTAAATGGCTCACCCGTGCCATATATGGCACGAACGTGTAGTCCACCAGAATACTACCATAAACCATTGATAATGAAGGAATTGTCCTGATATTGTGCCGAACAGGTCTCGCAACCTCTCCCCGCCGGAATCCGCCAACCCCCAAGTCTGGGGAGCCAACGGGATGGCGCTGACCAGCATGCGTTCGCAATTCAAGACGTCGAACACAAAATTAAATGAAAACTGCAGCCGAAGTCTGGTCGTTTTCATCTCTAAAGTACAGCAGGCTTCAGACAAGGAACTAAGGAGGGTCGGGAGTATGAACGCTTTTGAAAACGCTGCAGGGTCTTCAAAGCCTCGATTGGGCAAGCGGATTTCTGCTTTCCTGCTGTTATCGACCCTATCGTTGGCGACCCTCCCGCAGACTCTGTGGGCTTATCAAGACCCGCAAACCCCGGCACAGGACGCTCCAGCCCAGGCCGCACCGGCACCGCCCTACACGCAACAGACTCCCGGGCAGTTGCAGCAGTTGGTCGCGCCGATTGCGCTGTATCCGGATTCATTGGTGGCGCAGATCCTGACCGCATCCACGTTCCCGGAGCAGGTTGTCGAAGCCGACCGGTGGGTGCAGGCGCATCCTGATCTGAAGGGCGATGCCTTGGGCCAAGCTGTAGATCCACAAACCTGGGACCCCAGCGTCAAAGCGCTCACCGCATTCCCATCCGTCCTCGGGAATATGGACAAAAACCTTTCCTGGACGTCATCTTTGGGCGACGCCTACTACAACCAGGAACAAGATGTAATGGATGCGGTACAGGTGATGCGCCGCAAAGC
>JBEKWZ010000385.1:0-5078 GCA_049512555.1 Candidatus Sulfotelmatobacter sp.
CGCAGCAGAAATTCCTGCCACTGCAGTCGTAAGTCTGCATCGGTGCCTCCACCGAACCTCAGCACCTCCGGTTTGCTTTCGGCCGATATGATCGGCACCTTCCCCGTGCCCTCAATCTCATCCTGCCACCACCGGATCAGCCGCTCGTGATGTTCCGGCGTCAGATCCTGCAGCCACAGCGCATACTGCACCACCGAATTCGACGCCAGACGCGACGCGTACCGGTGCGCTCCCATAAATGCGCTGATCGTCTCAAACGCGACTTCCAGCCGCCCCAGCCCAAACGGCGTGAACGTCCGCGGATTCAGCCGGATATAAATCAACTCGTCATCGTCCAGCTTGATCTGCGAATTCGCCCCCGACTGATCGTTCACCTGCATATACCGCTGCGAAGTCGGTGACCCATCCCAATCCAGATTCATCCGAATCGAAGCCCCATCCACCGGCCACAACACCAGCGGCAACATCGTTGGAGCGGCGGACGCCCCCGTCCGCCCGGGCGAGCGAAGCTCGCCATCCCCTTCCCACCCCGGTCTCAGCTGCACCTCAATCGCCCCGTACCCGCCCACGACGATGTCTTCCAGCACCTGCTCCGCAAACGTGCGAAACGAATCATCCGGATTCGGCGCGTCAAAGTTGTCGGTCAGCAAGCGCACCCGCTCCGCCCCATTCGGAATCGCCTCGAGCGAATACCCCTGCCGCGGCTGCACGCGCCAGCGCATCCCCGCGATGCGATCCTTGATACAGTTAATCGCCCGTCGCGCGATCGGAGTCTCCGAAAATCGCCGTAAGTTATAAGGCGTCGGTTTCGGCATCGCATCATTCAGCGACCCGTAGGAATTAAAGATCGACGGCAGCGCCGAAGTCCGCCGCCTCTTCGCCAGCCGCGTGTCCGACAACTCGGAAGACACTCCCGCCATCCGACGCCACGCGCCGCGTACCGCCTCTGTAATTTTCATGATTGTTTTCTCTACTCTAAAATCCGAAGGGTGCCCCACCCTTGTAGCGATGTCCGCGACAGGGTGGGATTTTGACCTTCCCCTGTGTACCTCAGTGTCCTCTGTGGTTAAACCAGAATCCGCCAGAAGAAAAGCCCCGCCTCAGCGGAGCACGTGCTCCACTCAAATCTCATTAGTCTGTCATCCTTCGCGAAGCGAAGGACCATGCATGCTAGCCCATCTACTCCATCAGGGCGGTGAACAGCCAAAGCAGCCCAGTCCCGATGCATCCAACCACAATCGGAAAAATCAGCCGCGGCCGCCCTATCAAACCCAAAATCAGCGCCGCCAGCAAAGCACGAAACACCGTTCTCACCCAGAACGAAATCCACTGAGTCTGCTCAGCCACCCCCGCGCCACTTCGCCAGTCTGCCCCTGGCATCGATACCATCAGCACTGGCCACAACACAATCACAACTGAAGCCAGAACTAATGACAAAAGCGTCGCCCCCTTACGCCACCCAAACCGCTCTTCGCCCACCGGAGTGAAGAAGCAGACCCATCCATAAATCAACGCCACCGGCGCAAAGATAACCAGAATAATCGCGACAACATTCACACCCGCAACTCCCTCCGCGCCACTTCCGCAATCATCGGCATCTCCGCGGCCACCGCAATCCGAATCCGCTCGTCCTCCATCATGCTCAACGCAAACTGCACCGCATCCTGACTGCGATCCAAATCGTCATCAATCACCGCCGTCAACCCAGGCGTCGTCCCCGTCACCTTCGCCATCACCGGCGCAATCTTCGGATACCGCGCCGCCAGCGTCACCGCCGTCTCCACCCCCACCTTCAGCGACACCGCATGAAACAGTTTGATCTCCGTCCCCGTGTTATATCCAAAATCAAAGTTGAACGGATCACCCGCCTTCGTATAAGGCGCCGCAGGCACGGGAGTCAAAAACTTCGCCACTCCCGCCAACTCAAACGCATCCCGCATCGCTCCCAAAATCCGCCCTCGCCCCGTCAACACCCGAGTCGACGCAACCTTCGTCTCATCCACAAACATCGACGCCACCATCTCGATCTCGATCGCCGGCGTCTCCGTCACCACCGCCATCGGCGCCGAAAGCTGAATCACATTCGAGAACGAATCCTCCATCCTCTTCAACAACGTCGCGCGATCCCTGATCTCTCCCACCTCAGCCCGAATCTCCCGCAACAGCGCCTCAATCAGGTCCACATCCGCCTGCGGATCCAGACATCGCACCCGACGCCAGTCCTTCGCAAACCGAACATCCGCAAACACCGCCCCGTTCGCCCCACCCTCCACCATCAACACCCCAATATTCACAAACTCCTGCCTAACCGCGTGAGGCACATACCGCAGCAAAAAGAATTCGACTTGTCGTCTCTCAGCCATCAAAAGCTCAATGTCATCCTGATCGAAGCGAAGGACCTATGTAAATCTCTCGCTCCGTCTCTACCGATGACGGACGCCTCAGTGTTCTCTCCACCCCGGAAACGGTCTCCGCGGCGAAATCCGAAACGCCTCAATCAACTCCCGCACCGTCCCCCGCCGCGCAATCAAAACCCGCGCCAGCTTCTCCAACTCATCCCACTCCCCCCCATACCACTCCGGAGGAATCTCTCCCGCCAAACTCCACACCACATCCTCTTCCATCTTCTCCACCCGCGACAGCCACGGCTCAAACGACTCCCACCCCCGCACACTCTCATACACTTCATTCCGCGCATACACCCCGCGCAGCGGATAATCCGGAAACGTCCACTCCCCCGCATTAAAACAATATCCCTGGTCAATAAACGACGCCGTATACTTCCGCTCCCGCAGCTTCTTCCAAAATGCCGCCTGCCGCCCGTTCGCGTTCCCCGTCCACTTATCGAAAACCAGCATTCCTAGAAACGTCTCCAGATTCCGCACCAGCCCCAGCATCTCCACCGGGAGATAATCCAATACCTGCCCCTCCAGCGGACTCACCACAAACCGCGACCCAAATTGTAGTCCCGCCTGGCACCGAATCGTGTTGTGTGCCAGCTGAATGCTCAACTCCGGCGTATGCTCCACCAACCACTCATCCACTTCCACAACTTCCGTCACCGGAACCGGAAGCCCCGCCCGCTCCGCCAGCCGCGTGGCCAGCATCTCATTCGCCAGCACCCGCAAATGCTGCGGATTGTTCCTGAACTTCACAACGTAAAAGTTCCCATCCGAGCAGCGCATCAAGTGCCCCTGCGCCCCGCCCCGCATCCGCCGCACGTGTTGGACCGCTTCCACCAAGATCAACCTGCAGTGCAGGCACTCCCGCCCGCGTTTCAACCCCTGTCATCCCGAGCGAAGTCGAGGGACCTTGCGTTCCTCGCGGGCCCAATTCACCAGGCTGCTCCGCCCCTGTAACGTTTTTCGTGACAGGGTGCGGAACTTGACCTTCAACCACAAGGCCGAACATCTTACCTCACCCCGCTCAATTAAAGATGTGACGACTGAACCGTCCACCGAAAGGCGTAGGCCGAGAGAAGCCTGCTCCTCCCTCACCCCACCACCAAACTCCTCATCTCCACCGCCCTCTTCTTCGAAACCCTCCCCGCATCCTCCCGCCGCACCGCCAGCGCAATCGCCATCGCCATCACGCAATCATCGTGCGTGCCCTCGGCCCCCGCTCCATGCCCATCGTCATGCCTCACAAACGTCTTGAGTTCTCCCAGCAGCCGCGCACTGCGAAACAACTCCGGCTGCACGATCAGCACCGCCGCCAGGTTCTCAACCATCGCTGGACGCGTCACCACCGACGTCAACCATCCCGCCTGCCCGCCCTGCTGAAAAACATTTTCGTAGTGCAGATCCTTCAAATGCGCCAACACACCATACCCATGATTATTCCGCTCCACCGCCAACAGCGCACCGTGATACACGTTCCCCAACGCCGCGATCCTCCGCGCCAGCTCATACGGAGGAAAATGTCCATGCAACTCCGCGCACTGCAATCCCATCGTCCGCTCAATCACCTGCGCGCACGCATAGTCCCCATCCGACCCACCCCCCGCCGCGTCCACTCCAATGATGTAGTCCCACTGCCCCGCTTGATTCGGCGGAAGCCACACCAGCAGCCTTCCATTATCCTGCGACTCCATCGGATGTCCCGCCTGCGCCGCGGCCGCTTCAATCGCCGCCATATCAAACACGCACTCTCCCGACGCCAGAAAGCACGACACCGGATCCTCCGCATACTCTTGCGCCGCCTGTCCCCGCAGCACCTGCCATCGCGCCCGTCGCCACGCGATCTGCTCCTCCGATAACGCGTGCCGCGCCATCAAAATTGTTTCTTCGTCGGTCAGCAGATGCACCGGCCGCTTCTCCGCATCCTCTTTATACGACGGCTCATACCACCACGGAAAAAAGTGTTGCGTATACCCCGTCTCCGCCGCCTTCTGCCATTCCTCGTAAAAAATTCCCGATGCCCCATTCGCCGTCGACTCCAGCACAATCTCCCCATCCGGAACCACCGCCGCCCGCAGCGACGCCAGCGTTTCCGCCCCTCCGCGGGGCCAGCGGGAGACTTCCGAGCAATGCAAGTTATGCACGATGTTGAATATCGCCTGGGCCGATTCTTCGCTGTGTGCGACCTGCACCGTCAGCGTTCCCGGCCGCGTAATCGTTTGCACGAAATACCGCGCCGCGATATACGTAGTAATCCCCACCTGCCGCGCCTTCAGCACAATATTCCGCTTGCCGCACCGTCGCGAATATTCCAGCTGTGCCCGGTTCAACTTCAAATACCGCACTCCACCTTTCTTCACGCGGATCCTCAACAGCTTCCGGATCAGCAGGTCCCGCACCGACTCCTCCCCCGCCGGCTCATCCAGAAACCCCCCGAATTGTTCCACCAACTGCAAATCAGTAAACACGAAAATCCTCTCTCGATATCTGTCTTCCCGAGCGAAGCCGTACAAGCCGCGCCAGCGGCTCGCACGGCGAAGTCGAGGGACCTTAGTGTTTATGTTGTCCAACGCAGTGTGCCCCAGGTCTCGCGTTCTTCGCGAGAAGTGGGGACTTTGAATTCCAAGCGAATCAGCGATGACCGGGTGCCCCATTCTAGCGTCGCGCACTTTGCGACGT
>JBEKWZ010000386.1:0-4509 GCA_049512555.1 Candidatus Sulfotelmatobacter sp.
CCCGACCCCAGCAGCGCCATGCCCCGCAAGCTCTCCCAAGCCGCCTCATTGAGCGACGGCTCCGCGCTCACCAGGTCGCGGATCATGTCCCACGCCGCCAGGTTCAGCGCGCCCTCCGGCGGCATCCCCATCGCCAGCGACACCGCGCATTGCGGGCAAAAGCAAATCCTCTGTGCCCCCGACTTCTGCCGCGGCTTCACTCCCACGGTCTGCGCGAACATATACACCGCGACCGACTTGTGTCCCGCCTCAATCTCCCGCCTGCAACGTAAACAAGAAATAGGTTGCACGTCTTCCTTCCCGAACTCCTGGAGTTTGCAAACCAGTACGTCCATTTAATCTGGGCTACAAGCTTGTGGAGCCGCAAGTACGAAGAAAGATTCCCAACCTCTGCATCACCACGACCAAGGCTGCCCCACCCTTCGCGGTTTTCGAAGGGTGGGCACCACGGACCCCAACTCGGTTTTTGCAGCACCACAGAAAGCTTTAACCACTGATGACACGGGGGATCTCAGAGGAATTCCGAATCGCTCTGTGCACCTCAGTGTCCTCTGTGGTTAAAGCTTTGTTCCACAACCTTCTATTTCCCCACAACCCCGTCATCTTTCCACCGATAACCGCAGGCGCCGCACGTCCACTCAAACTGCTGCGGCGAATCCTTTTCTGTGGCGGGAGCATCGCCCACCAGCTCATCAAAAATGACTTCCTCGGAGTGACATTTCGGGCAGCGCACTGCAACGTCGCCAAGTTCCGACTCACTCTTTCGATACGGATCGTTCAAGGGCTCGTAATATTTCAGCACTGCGCATGCCCAGGGCCAACCAATTCTCATGACCCCAACCGGGACGCCGTCCGCGAAGTTTGAGGTCACGGCATCAACCCTCGTAGCTTTTTCTTTCCCCATGAAAAACGGTATCGCCGCCACATCCAGCAACCGCTGTATCTGAAGCGCGTCCGCCAAGCTCCACACCGTAGCAACCTCGACCAATTGCCGATCCTCGTAGTAAGGAGAATCCGGCGGCGTCTCAGGCATCGGCGGCGGAGGCGGGGCCGCCTCCGGCTCCACTTTCAACCGCCGCTGCCGGATCTCATCCCCCAGAACTCCCTGAGCAACCTCGGTCAATTCGGACTTCGTCCGAGCCAGGGCGAGCAGTTCCCCGTCGCTCATTCGACGATAAAGTTCCGACAGCCGCCGCCATTCCGCCGCTGGATCGAGAATCGCCATGGCCGGAAATCATAGCGCCAAACCCTTCGTGATGGTTCCTATTTTCGTGGTGACTCTTTCTTTTCCAGCGCGAGCTGGCCAGCTGCGCCACTCAGTCAGATTTCCCCCGGCTTGCAGGAGGCACGATTCCGTTCATGCGCAGATATTCCACCATCTGCCCATAGTGGTTGTAAGCGTGGGCCACGCCAAACTCGGTCAGGTGCAGCCGCGTGGATTTACTTCCCGCGGCCGACTCCATCATATTTTGCGGCGTCAGCGTGGCCGCCGCTTTGTGTCCCAGCGCGAACGAGTCCCGCAGGAACTTAAGGATGTCAGCCTTGGTCTTCATCTCCGCTGGCCCGTTGCCATCCTTGATGAATGCGGGCACGGGATCGCCCGTAACATGCGACCAAATGAAGTAATTCGACGAGGCAATGTGTTTGACCTGCACCGCAAACGACCGCACCCCTTTGTAGTCGTCGCCAGGAATGTTCAAACTCTCAGGAGAAAAGTTGAACTTCTCTTCCGGCATGGCCTCGGCAGCGTCCACGACTTGCTTTTCGACAGCACTGATCTCCCGATCCACGTCGGAAGCCAGAGTTGGCGGCGAGGATTGTCCCTGAGAGGACTGCGCCTGGGCCGCACTCTTCGCAAGAGGCGCGACAGTGAAGACGAGTAACAGCAAAACCAGCAACATTCGGATGGGCTTCATAAGTGAGTCTCCTGTGATGGCAATTTCACGCCGGTTATCACCGCACGTACCGAACGCCTAGCAACGCTCGGTACGTAATTTTTTTGTGAGATGCAGTACAAGATCGTCGTCAAGCATTACCTGGACGTACTGCCCAACATATTGGTCGCGGTAGGTAACGCCACGGCCGTCTGGAATGTAGCCTCGCAACCCATACAGCCGCTGGGCAGCGTTGTACCCGGCATGCAGCCCCACCCCGATACCAACGACACAATGACTGCGAGCTGCCTGCGCTTCGGCAACATCCAGCAGGCGGCTCGCGATACCGCGTCTGCGAAATGTGGGAAGCACATTCAGATCCTGGATCTCAGGAATCTCCAGCTCGGCAAATCCGGGATACGCAGGCCGCCAGTTGATGGTCACATAACCCCCGAACTCCTGGTCAACGGTGGCAACCAGGCAGGTGCGGCTTCCCGCCTCCTCCTGCTCCAAGTACAGCTGATATTTTGCCTCGGGTTTGACCGAACCGATGCTCGCGAATGCTGCCGCGATGACCGGTGGGTCATGTTGATTCAGTGGGCGAATCTGAATGGCTCCGAACGTTTTCCTCTCCTCAGTTGCAGGTTATTATGGACTCTTCAGCGCCAGATCCGTCACCGCGATTCGCCCGCACAGGCTGGTAGCGCCCGCCCCCACTTGACAATTCCTCACTCACATCCTACAATTAGCACTCGATAGCGGTAACTGCTAACAACAGCTACTAACCCATAAGAATCATAGGTTTAACCAACTCAATCCAAGCAGACAACACTTCTAATCCTTGAAAGGAGCAACACACCATGGCGAAATTTTCACCACTCCATGACCGCATTCTGGTCCGTCGCGTGGAAGAAGCTTCCACCACTCGTGGCGGCATCATCATCCCCGACTCGGCCAAAGACAAGCCGCAGGAAGGCGAAGTCATCTCCACCGGCAAAGGCCGCACCAACGACGAAGGCAAGACGTTCCCGCTCGCCGTTCACGATGGCGACCGCATCCTGTTCGGCAAGTACTCCGGCACCGAGATCAAGATTGATGGCGAAGAGTTCATCATCATGAAAGAAGAAGAAGTCCTCGGCATCCTCACCGGCGCCGCCGCTCCGGCCAAGAAAGAACTCGCCGGCTCGAAGAAGTAACTCAGTCGTAAAGACGTAGCTTGCTACGTCTCCCGCGGCGAGGATTTGATCGAGCAAGAAGCCAGCAGCTAGAAGCTTTAGCTCGCAGCTCAAAGCTCAGAACTCAAGCAGGCCAGTCCTGCAAAGAAATTATCGAAGGAGATAAAAGCAATGGCAAAACAAATCATTCACGGAGAAGAATCCCGTCAGGCGATTCTCCGCGGCGTCAACGTGCTAGCCGATGCCGTAAAGGTCACACTCGGCCCCAAGGGCCGCAACGTAGTTATTGAAAAGAAATTCGGTTCGCCGACCATCACCAAAGACGGCGTGACCGTAGCCAAAGAAATCGAACTCCGCGATCCCCTTGAGAACATGGGCGCGCAGATGGTTCGTGAAGTCGCTTCCAAGACGTCCGACATCGCCGGCGACGGCACCACCACCGCCACCGTCCTGGCTCAGGCCATTTTCCGCGAAGGCGTCAAGACCGTTGCCGCCGGCGCGAATCCGATGGCTCTGAAGCGCGGCATCGAAAAGGCCGTCACCGTAATCTGCGGCAAGATCGACAAAGAAGGCAACCGCGTGAACGGCGAACTCGACAAACTGTCGAAGCCAGTCACCGGCGAAATGATTGCCCAGGTCGGCACCATTTCCGCCAACAATGACGAGACCATCGGCAAGATCATCGCCGAGGCCATGAAGAAGGTCGGCAAAGACGGCGTCATCACCGTCGAAGAGTCGAAGACCCTCGAAACCCAGCTCGAAGTCGTCGAAGGCATGCAGTTCGACCGCGGCTACCTCTCGCCCTACTTCGTCACCGATCCCGAGCGCATGGAAGTCGCCATCGAGAACGCCTACATCCTGATCAACGAAAAGAAGATCAGCTCGATGAAAGACCTGCTCCCGCTGCTGGAACAGATCGCCAAGAGCGGCAAACCGCTGCTCATCATCGCGGAAGACGTGGAAGGCGAAGCGCTTGCCACCCTCGTCGTCAACAAACTGCGTGGAACGCTGCAAGTGGCGGCCGTTAAGGCTCCCGGCTTCGGCGATCGCCGCAAGGCGATGCTGCAGGATATCGCTATCCTGACCGGCGGCAAGGCCATCACCGAAGATCTGGGAATCAAGCTCGAGAACGTTCAGATCTCCGATCTCGGCCAGGCCAAGAAGATCACCATCGACAAGGACAACACGACCGTCGTCGAAGGCAAAGGCAAGCACGCTGAGATCGAAGGCCGCGTGAAAGAAATTCGCAGCCAGATCGACAAGACCACCAGCGACTACGACCGCGAGAAGTTGCAGGAGCGGTTGGCGAAGCTGGTCGGTGGCGTAGCCGTAATCAAAGTCGGCGCCGCAACCGAAACCGAAATGAAGGAAAAGAAAGCCCGTGTGGAAGACGCGATGCACGCAACTCGCGCAGCCGTGGAAGAAGGAATTGTCCCGGGCGGCGGAGTTGCTCTGGCGCG
>JBEKWZ010000387.1:0-4500 GCA_049512555.1 Candidatus Sulfotelmatobacter sp.
GGAATGTAGGCGTAGCGGTCAGCGATAACTTGTATCCCGACCTGGATGATTCCGATGATGGGCACGGCCGTCCCCAAATACCATAGCCATCCCACCGTGAAGTAAGGCCGCGTAAGGCGCTGCTGCCACGCTACGATCAGCCCGATCACTACAATCAGACCACCAAGGAAAAGCTGCCACAGCGGCAGTCCGCGCCCCGGATGGGGATAAACGGCAGCCAGATGCGCCGGCCAAATCGCTTTCCACAAATACATGGCGTACGCGTAAAAGGAAGTCTCCAGCCGCACGCCAATGGGCAACGCTTGGGTTGGAACCTCGCTCACGGTCTGCGCCACCATGGTGATAATGGCGCTGCCTGCGGAGAGCGCGAGCAATGGCAGCTTTTCGAGAACCAATCGTGACAGCGGCCGCTGCGGCACGGGGAACGCTGCAGAGGGCTCGCCCCAACCTGCGATCCGCCGCAGCGGCCACAAGTCGAGCAACATCAGCACGAACGGCAGAGTGATCACCATGGGCTTAGCCGCGAGCCCAAGGATGAACATGAGCGCTACTACGAGATAGCGGCGAACATTTTCTCTGCGAACATCCGGCTCGCGTGCGTACCAGCCGTATGCGCCGAGCGCCAGTAGAAAAAAGAAAGTGCACAGCACGTTCTTGCGCTCCGCGATCCAGGCAACGGATTCGACATTGAGCGGGTGCAGCGCGAAAAGCGCCGCCACCATCAGGCTCTTCCACGTGGCGCCGGTCACGCGCCACAACAGCAGGAACAAAAGCATCGCGTTGAGAGCGTGGATGATTACGCTCGTCCAATGATGCGCTCCAGCGTTCAGACCGAAGAGCTGAAAATCCAGGGCATGCGAAATCCAGGTCAGGGGATGCCAGTTGGAATAGTCGGTCGCGGTCATCGCCCAAGTCAGCGTGTCCCAGGTCAAACCGGCTTTGACGTGGTCATTCTGGAAAACGTAAGACTGGTCGTCGTAATCGACGAACGGATGCCGGCCCACGGGGCTATACAGAATCAACGTGACGGCCGCCAGCAAAAAACAAAGCACTGCCGGAAGTCTGTTCGAGGTAAGGCCTGCGACAACAGGTGCGGCGGGCGCAGCCTTGGGCGAGCGCGTCGGATTGCGTGCAGGGGATGGAGC
Source organism: Candidatus Sulfotelmatobacter sp. (assembly GCA_049512555.1). GTDB lineage: Bacteria > Acidobacteriota > Terriglobia > Terriglobales > Acidobacteriaceae > Sulfotelmatobacter. The sequence goes on from JBEKWZ010000387.1 coordinate 1,146, forward strand.
TACCGTCAACTGCCTGGGAAGTGATTTGATTTTTGAACCGTTCCTGAGTTTCGTGGCCATGGGCAGCGGGAGGAGAAATCGAGCGTCATCAACATCGAAAAAAAGGAGCGAAAAAAAGCGGATCGATGACGATCTGCCATCTAAACGCAGCCAGTTTCTACCGGAAGAAACTGCGAATCTTGCGGAACGAAATACCTAACAGACCTGTGCCCAACAAGTAGATGGAAGACGGTTCCGGAATCGCGGTTGTGCCCGATCCTACGGTGAGGTCGGCGAGTCCAAGTTGATTTGACGGACCAGTGAAAGTGACCGAGTGGGCCGTTCCGGTGAAAGTCAATCCGGCCGAGGTCCAGTGACAATATGCGACGGCGCCGCATCCACCGTCGTTGTTCGCGAGGGTGATCGTCGCCAAGACCGTGCCTGTGCCGTTCTGGCCGCTCCAGACGGTGATGGTTTCATTCTGAGTCAGCGCGAAACCTGCCGTGTAGTAGAAGCTGAATCCGTTGGAAAATCCCGGAGCCACGTTCATGATGCCGGTAACCTTCAAACCGCTGGGGGCGGTCAGGCTGTTGGCCATGAAAATCGCGGGCGTGCCGACCGGAGTGGGAGCGAAGTTTCCGGCCCCACCGTTGGCCGTCGAACTCAGTCCGTAGAAATTTGACGAGAAGGTAATGCCGTAATTGGGCGTGCTGGAAAGACCGCCTCCGTTATAAAAGTTGCCGACCTGCTGAAAATTGCCGAGATATTGGAAGTTCAACAGTTCCCCGGAGTTTGCGAAGGCAGAAGCAGAAGCGAGCATTACGATGGCAAGGATGGCGGCGGAATAAAACGAGCGCATCGAGAACCTCCCTCGGAAACCAGCAAGGCAGTTGAAGAAATGTTGAACCCGGTTATAACGGGACAATTCCGAAGGCAAGTATCATCCGCGGCGTGTTACAGCAAGATCACGCGGATGTTAACAGTATGTGAATTTCCCCGGGTGAATTGCACTGTCCAGAATCCAGCCATCCAGAATCGGGCGATCCTGCTGAGAAACTCTTTCCTGTCGAGCCGGATTATTTAACGGCAGAAGAGGACGATGTGGACGAGCTCCTCGACGTCATAAGACCGATCCCAAAACCGCCAATCGCTCCGGCGAGGATACCCATAATTGCGAGCATGATGAAACTGTCAAATATAGAACCTTTGCTGCGACCCATGGCAGGCCCTCCTTGGACTATCTCCACTGTGGCTGGAGGATTCTAGCACTTCTGCCGTCCAGGCGACGGTTACAGCCTGGTTAATTTTGGAGTGGAACAGGCCCAAATGCCGGGATGCGTGAGATACTGTTGCTCCAATCGCCTGAGAGAGAGAACCAACCAGCTTTTACAGCGGCGATTAGCTCATCTCGGCTTTACTGTTACGCGACTTTGGAGCGTTTAGTGCCTGAGGGCGGCGTTAGGGTCGTAGTGAGAAAAAGTTTTCCCACAATTCCGAATGCAGATCAAGCATGGGTCGCTTGAACTCACGTCACATCCCCCAATTGTCCACCTTAACTTGATGTAAGTTATTGAAACTAAACAGAAACACTTTGCGCCTCCACTTCTTCAATCGAAGCGCTCCTGTGGCAAGCCCCGTGCTGACAGAGGAGTAGGATTTAAGGACGGCTTCGTCAATGCACTCAACCAGGTTGAAAAGGTAAAAATGGGCAATTTATTGCCTAACGGAAAAGCTGGCGCAGACAGCTCGGTCGGAGAGCCGGCTGGACTTGCGTTTGTCGAGGGCGTAAGCGCCAGCATGCGGCCGGTGGAAGCCGTGATCCGCGAACTCGCGCAGAGAGATGTTCCGGTTCTGGTTCTGGCGGAGCCGGGAGCGGGAAAGCACGCCACGGCGCAACGGATCCATCAGATGTCGCAAAGGAGCGCGCAGCCTTTTCGCTGGTTTCAGTGTTTGGGCCTGACGCCGGAGGACTTGGAGGCGCTGCGGGAGCGGGAAAAGAAAGATGGCGAGCCGCAGAGCGCGGGCACGATTTATCTGGAAGAGCTAGCCGATTTAAGCGCGGAGTGCCAGGCGCGACTGCTGGAGGCCTTGCCGCAATCGGAAGGAAACGGCGCGGGCGGGAGCGAGCGGGCGCGGCTGATTTGCGGCAGCGCGCGCGACCTGGAAGTGGAAGTCAAACGCGGACGCCTGCGGGAGGACATTTACTACCGGATCAGCGGGGTGTGTCTGCGGCTGCCTCCGCTGCGCCAGAGAAAAGAAGATATTCCGTTTCTGATGGGGCATTTCCTGCGGAAATATGCGCGGGATTTTCGCCATCCGGTGCCGAATTTGAGTGCCGAGACGCTGCGCCTGTTCCTGGATTACGCGTGGCCGGGGAATTTACGCGAACTGGAAGACGCGGCGCGGGTGCTGGCGGCGCTGGGAGACGAGCAGGTTGCGCTGGGCGGTCTGCGGGCCTTGCTGCGCAAGCCGGATGCGGGCAACCACGGCGCAGGCATTTCGCTGAAGGCGGCGTCAAAGGCCGCGTCGCGCGAGGCGGAGAAGGAATTGATCCTGAACGCGCTGACCCGCACGCGCTGGAACCGCAGGCGGGCCGCAGAAGAGTTGCAGATCAGCTACAAGGCCTTGCTTTACAAGTTGAAGCAAATTGGATTTGAAGGATTCGGAGCGTCTTGAGCTCCGCGGAGAGAGTATGACGAGAGCGATAGCAATAAAGATCGCGATTTTGATGGGAACGGGACTGCTGGCGACGACATTGCTGGGCCAGGACAAAGTGGCCACCAGCGATTCGGCCAAAGCCCAGGAAACTCAGGCGAACCCTCAGCCGAACTCCCAGCCGAGCACTCAGCCGAACGCCCAGAATGATAAGCCCGCAACCACGGAGCCTCAGGGTTCCTGGAATGCGCCGGACTATGTGATTGGGCCCGACGACACGCTCCACATTTCGGTGTGGAAAGAGCCGGACCTTAGCGAGACGCTGCCAGTGCGTCCCGACGGCAAGATTTCCATGCCGCTGCTCGACGACATACCGGCGGCGGGGATGACGCCGGAGCTCCTGAAAGAGCTGATCACGGCGAGACTGAAAAAGTACATCGCCGATCCGCGCGTGACCGTGGTGGTGACCGGAATGAACAGCCGGCGCATCTTCGTGACCGGAGAAGTGGTGCATACCGGGCCGCTGCCGCTGCTGCCGCATATGACCGTGCTGCAGGCGCTGGCCCAGGCCGGCTTCACCCAATTTGCCAACCTCAAGGGAATTTACTTGCTGCGCACCGAGAACGGGAAACAGGAAAAATTACTCTTCAATTACAAGGAAGTGGTCAAGGGAAATCACCCGGAACAGAACATCGCCCTGAAACCTGGCGACACGGTGGTG
>JBEKWZ010000388.1:0-4500 GCA_049512555.1 Candidatus Sulfotelmatobacter sp.
GCACCCGCCGGATCCGAGTCTCGTCGAAGTTTGTCTGCTCCCGCTGTGGAGGGCGTGAGGCCTACTGCTGCGAGGGTCGCAGCCCGTTCGAACGTTATGTTTTGAATCGCGTCATGGTGCAACCCATCCGCTGCTGCGACTGCGATCGCCTCTGCTACGCGTTTCCGGTGCGGGCGGAAGGCCACCCTGAGAGTGGAACCCGGAGAACAGCCCTGGTGTCGCACGCCGCCTGAAGTGGATTGCGGGTGAAGTTCGAAATGAAGTTCGCGGGTGAGCCGCGCAGTTACAGCCAGAAGTCCCGGTTGGGCGCGGCGGTGGGGCTTTGGCCGGCGCTGGCGGCGCGTCCCATATTCGGTTCGACGCCGGGCTCGACCCGGTTCCGCCCCGCATTCTTGGCTTGGTAGAGCGCGACGTCCGCCGCGCGCAACAGTTTTTCCATCTCCGCCGCAGTCTGCCCGGTGGCCACACCCAGGCTCAAACTGACCTGGACGCTCGTCCCGCCCACCATGATGCTGCATCCGGCGACGTGGCTGCGCACGCGTTCAGCCAGCTCCCAGGTCTCTGTCAGGCCGCAGCCGGGAGCGACGATCAGAAATTCTTCCCCGCCGCACCGTCCCACCGAATCATAGGGCCGAACCACCGCCGCAATGCTGCTGGCAATGATGCGCAGCACGGTGTCTCCGGCGGCGTGCCCGCGGCTGTCGTTGATAGCCTTGAAGTGATCCACGTCGATCATGATCAGGCCCACCGGTTCGTGGTCACGTTCCGCGCGCAGCAAGTCCCGCTCCAGGATCGCGAGAATCGCCTTGCGATTCCACAGGCTGGTCAGGCCGTCGCGCGAAGCTTCGCGGCGCAGCGCTTCTTTGGCCAGCAGCAGCCGGTTCTGCGTGACCAGCAGACGCGCGCTCGAACACACAAACGACAGCGACACCACCACCGCGGCCAGGCCCAGCCGCTCGCGCGCAATGCGCAGCGACATGAACAACACCAGCAGCGGGTACAGCAAAAAGAAAATCTCGGTGTAGATGCGCTTCTCGCGCCGCGGCTGCTCGAACGAAAGTTCCGGCGCTTCCGCCTGCTTCCAGGTCGTGGCGATCACTGTGGGCACTACCAAAAGTCCACTCCAAAACAGATCGAACCACGCCCCCGTGGTCAGGCTGCGTCCGGGCCCGTAGTAGTAGAGCGCATCTACTCCCCCGGAAAAGGCGAGGAAGATTCCCATCCGCCCGAACAGCACCCGGACGTCGCGCACCCGGCTGATGGCGCCACGCAGTACAAACGAGCCCGCCATAAAAAAATACCCGGCAAAATACGGCGCCCAGACTTCGTGTGCCAGTTCGCCCGGAGATTCCGCCTTGGGTAGGTAGAAGAAATAGAGGTAAGCCGCGACGCAAACCAGCACGCCCTGCCCGAAGTCGAGCGCGACCAGGGCGTCGACTTTTCCGGCTTCTTTGTCGGGATCGAGAAAAATTGCCATGCCCAGCGGAACAAACCAGAACGAGAACAGCAGATTGTTGACCCAGGCGATGGCCAGCGATGTGTGCAGGTCGTTGTACACGGTGAGAATCTGCGCCACCATCCACAGCGAGTAGGCCAGCGCCGTCAGGCGCCAGAAAGAAAGCGCCAGGCCCTCGGCGCGCAGGCTGGCCGACACGATGGCGTAAATCAGCACCGCGCCCAGCGCGAGCTGAATCAAGTCTGAGACGAAAGGTCCCGGTGCTTTGGTGCCCAGCATCACCACTTCGCCGAGATGCGCCAGCCATAACAGGCCGGCGACGGTCACGACGACGCGCGCGCGCCAGAGTGCATTCTCTTTCGTAATCATCAAAAGTTTTCCAGGACTCCGTCGCCCGGGACGAGCAACCGGAACGCGAATGACTCGGCCAGTCCGCCGACCGGCGGACAGCACACTTCCGCTCAGGCCCCAAGACCCTTCAGTATCCCGCGTTGCGCGGGCATTTTCATCTGACCATAGTACCCTCGCCCCGATTACCACCCAATGGAAATTCCACGCCAGTGTTCACGCGGTGTTTCAGGGATTTCCACAGTATTCCAACACGGCACGAGATATGATCCCGGTCGAGACCGAAGAGCCAGGCAGAAAGCAAAGAGAGGAAGACGGAATATGGCTGAAGCGGGAACCGGAATTTCGCGGATCGGGCAGATCGCCATCCATGCGCACGACGTCGATCGCGCAGCAACTTTTTATCAGGATGTTCTGCAGTTGAAGTTACTGTTCAAAGCCCCGCCGGGGCTCGCCTTTTTCGACTGCGGCGGAGTGCGCCTGATGCTCACCCGGCCGGAGAAGCCCGAGTTCGATCATCCCAGCTCCGTTCTTTATTTTGCCGTCGCCGACATTCAAGCCGTGCACGCCAACATGAAAGCGAAGGGCGTGCACTTCGAAGACGACCCGCACCTGATCGCGAAAATGCCCGATCACGATTTGTGGATGACATTCTTTCACGACAGCGAAGGAAATTTGCTGGGCCTGATGAGCGAAGTGAAAAGATAGCGGACTATGCCCACGCATCGGCTTGTCATCCTGAGCGAAGCGAAGGACCAATGCAACTTGCCAGCAGCGTATGGGCGGTGACCAGTTACACAGGTCCTTCGCTTCGCTCAGGATGACAACGCTTGGTGGATGACAAAGCTTGCTCGATCACCAAGCCCGCTGGATCACAATGCTTGCGAGGAAGCGGACGCCCGTCCTCTGCTATCATCGCTGGCGGAGTATTTTCGCAGTATGGCATTCCTCGACGACGAAGAATTCGAAGACGACGAAGTTCCCATTATTTCCTCCAGGGGAACAGGAGAAGGACTCATGGAAGAAGGTTCGCACACGGGCTCGGCCGCTGGGCGCCGCAATGAAGACATTGCACTCGATCTGATGAAGTTCATCGCCATGACCACGGGGTACGGCCGAACCACCTCGTCGGGCGTGGGATTTCAAGGTTCCGGATCGGCCGCCAAGCCGGAAGACTACGCCGACCACCTGCTCGAGTTGTACGGCAAGTGCCTGGGCGCAGTCGCGGCGAAAAAATAACCGTAGTCAGTACAGCCATCGAGCGTGGATGTGCCGATTCATCCGCGTCGATCTCATTTCGTTTCCCTGTCGTTGTACTGAATCCCCAGCTGGTCAAACAGAAAACTGTAGGTGTCGGCGCCCTCGTCGATGGCTTCATCGAGCGCGGTGCCGAAGCCGTGGCCGGCGTTCGACGACGTTCGCAACAGAATGGGATGGCCGGAACTGTCGGCGGCCTGCAGGCGTGCGATCATCTTCCGCGATTCCATGGGGTTCACGCGATGATCGTTTTCTCCCGTAGGCATGTAAATCGCGGGATACGCCGTGCCGTCTTTCACGTGATGATAGGGCGAGTAGGCGTAGAGCGCCTTGAACTGGTCAGGATCTTTTACGGTGCCGAATTCGGTGACGTTGAACGCTCCGTTCGGGTCGAGTTCGACGCGCAGCATGTCGTAGATGCCGACCTCAGAGACGACGGCGCGGAACAGGTCAGGACGCTCGGTAAGCGCGGCGCCCATCAGCAGGCCTCCATTGCTGCCGCCGAGAATCGCGAGATGCGCCGGCGAAGTATACTTCTGGTCGATCAGATATTGCGCGCAGGCCAGGAAGTCGTCGAAGACATTCTGCTTGCGGGTCAGGTTGCCCGCCATGTGCCACTCCTCGCCGTACTCGGCGCCGCCGCGCAGGTTGGCGTCGACATAAACCCCGCCTTGATCGAGCCAGAGGCGCGCCGAAGCGCCGAGAAAATACGGTTCCTCGCTGATGCCATAGCCGCCATAGCCATAGAGCAGAGTCGGGTTGGTGCCGTCGAGCCGGGTGCCTTTGCGGCGAATGATGTTGACCGGAACCCGGGTGCCGTCTTTGGACGTGGCAAATTCGCGAACGACTTCGGCGTCGTCAAAGTGAACCGGTGAAGTTTGGACCAGCGCCGTAGGAAATGCCTTGCCCGCGGCGGCATCGAAGCGATACCAGGCCGGCGGATTCAGATAAGTCGAAGTGGAGAGCAGCACATCGCCGCCGCCGGTCGGAACAACCTGCCCGACCGAGGAGATTGGCGGCAACGGGATTTCTCCCATGGGTTCCAGGACGGGCGGCGCGCCGCGCTGACCGCCGCCCTGACCGCCGCCCTGACCGCCGCCCTGAGAAGCTTTCCTTCCGAAGACGCGCACTCGCGAAGGGCCGCCGATAATGTCGACGACGTACAGACGATCCCAGGCCGGCACGAAATCCTCGATGGAGGCGCGATCGTTTTCTGCAGTGCCGCCGGGCGTCTGCGGAACTACGATTTTCGCCTGCGCCAGGTCGAGGTGCGCGAGCGGCAGCCGCAGAATCTGGCCGCGCGGCGCGTCTTTGCGCGAGAGCAGGTAGAGAGCCGGGTCCACGCCAAACTTCACTGAGACGATGCCATCTTCGAAGTGAGTGATCTGCGTCCACTTGCCGTCGGCGTCCATCAGGTAATGCGCGAACTGGCCGCCATC
>JBEKWZ010000389.1:0-4494 GCA_049512555.1 Candidatus Sulfotelmatobacter sp.
TCAATTCTGCCATTGGGCTCTCCAATTAATTAGATTCTATGCGTGTTGCGGTCGATTCGCGTGCGTCCGGGGGAACGGGAATCGGGGGTTTCAAAGATCTGTGTGTCTTGCGCCCCTTCGGGGCGGCCGAGGCGGCTAAAGCCGCGACTTTTCAAAGACCGCTAACGCGGCGCTAAAGCGCCGCTCTTCCACGGTGGCGTCAGCGTCTGCGGTCGCTAACGTCACCGTCCCTTCCGGTTAGAAACCGGAGGGGATGGGGGTGGGACAGTGAAGGTTGGTGGCGGCTCCGGAGTCTAGCTGCGGGGACGTCGGGGTATGGCTCAGGGTCGTGTTGGCTGGGGTGCTGGGGGCCGCTCCGCTTCGCGATCGCGGGACGGGCGAGGCGCCCGTCGCCACATGAGCGTCGGCGGTGGCGGGGAAGAGCGATTGCTGGCGGTCGTCCGGTTGCGGGATGTATTCCGTGGCGGGGGTCAGCTCCAGGGAGGTGGCGAAGTGGGAGCCGATGCCGGTGGCTTTTTCGGCGGAGGAGACCATCCACTGATTGAGGGCGCTGCAGATGCTGCGGCGCTGGGTCTGGTCTTCGATGACGACGAAGCGGACGAAGTAGCGGCCGGAAGTCAGGCGGTCGTACATGGGATTGCGGCGCGAGAGCATGCGGTCGAGGACGAAGGCCATGTCGTCGTCTTCGAAGAATTGGGTGACGGCAAGCATGCGCTTTCCGGCATTCGGCATTCGGCTCTCGCTTTCCGGAGAGATTGTCGCAGCGGCTAAAGCCGCGATCGAGGGAGCGCCTGACGCGGCGCTAAAGGGCCGCTCTTCCACCCTCGCTTCCACATTCGACCCTAGGTCCATGATTTCCTCGGCTACGGCGAAGACGCCGGGTTTGCTGGGGACGAACAGGAGGCTGTGGGGGGAGTCGCAGCGGAACCAGCGCGACCACTGCAGGCGGCGATAGTCCAGGGGACGATCGAAACCGTGGCGGGCCAAAGATTCTGTAACTAAACGAGTTAAACCTTCCATCGCGGGCTCCTAAATCTGTGTTGCCAGGTCCTGCTGCCGCGCCGGAGAAAAGGAAATTTTCCTAAATCTGCCGCTGGGCAGGTCTACGTTGACTGTGCCTTCCGTTGCTGGCGTACTGCTACGGCGTACTCTTGCTGCGCTTACATGTGTCGCCCCCGGGGGAGGGTCGGGGAACGGCCACCGCACTTCTATATGGGCTTCCGGCTTCCGGAGGGTGGCCTCCAAAAAACCCGAAGGTTGAACTTCCCTGGGTTGAGGTTTTGGGCGCCGGGCTTACGGATCTGGAAGCCCGGACGCCTGAACCTTTTCTGCCTACGGAGGGCGCCGAGTCACCTCTGGCTGGGCGCCGGACCGCGTCGCTTTTCTGTACTGCTCTCCTGCTTGGAAACTCCGTCCCATTCCCGTGAGGCGGAATTTTCTGTGCTTGGGATTGCAAAGTTACTCCCGCAGATTGTGCCTGTCAAGAGGGAAACACTACAGGTTGTATCCCTAGCAATGGCGGGCTTGGTGCGGGGTTAGGGCCTGGTTTTCCACATTGTGGAAAACGGAGGGCGGGTGGGATTGGTTGAGAGTGGAGTGAAATTCCCGTTTTGAGACCGCATCTCGCGGCAGGGGCTGGGGTTGCGGTGGAGCGAAATCGTGAGCGGGGGGATCAAGAATGACTCCTTTTTCTACGTGCTCGAACCACCGGGCTAAAGCCCGTGGTAATCGAGTGGGGCGCTTGACGCGGCGCTGAAGCGCCGCTCTTCCACGGTGGCGCCCTGCAATCACGGTGGCGTCGGCGATCACAATGGCGTCGGCGATCACCATGCGCTCGCGTTTACATCAGGTGAAGGCGCGGAGTGGACGCGCGGCGGTCGCCACAGGGCTGGGGAAGTTTGCGGCGGACGCGGACGCGGGCATCTTCGCGGACGTTGTCGTGGCGGACGTTGTCGAGCCGAGGGATGAGATGGTCATCGACTCGGCGGCTGCCTACGGGTGGTTTGCCGAGCTCAACTCGGTCGAGTTTGGTTCGTTTGAGATCTAGGTGTTCGAGTTCTGCTTCTGCGCGCTTCACCGCCTCGATTTCGAGGGGCTCGAATTTCAGGCGGTCCAGTTTGGGATCGCGGATGGGTTTTTCTGGAAGGGCTTTTTCTGTCAGCGAGTTTTCTGTCAACGAAGGTTCGGCGATGCCCGGTTCACGCGACAGAGGCATGGAGACGTAGATGTCCTCGAAGATGCGGCGAGGTGCGATGCTGAGCACGCCGTCGGAGGATTCGACGAGGTAATCGCCTTTGCGCCCGCAGTGCTGGCGGCCAAGGTGATCGACGAAGCTGAGAGAGGAGCTGAGTTGTTTGGCTTTGACCAGGAAGCGTGTGCGGTATGTCTTCCATTGCTCTGATTTCATGTGGCGCGGACCCGAGTACGAATCTTTCTGCGTGAAATTTTGAATGCCATCGCCAGCCGGTTTAGTCCCGGTTTGGACGACTCAGATTTTTATGAAGGCGAAGGTGACTGTACGAGCGAAACGGGCGCGGGTCAATTCAGTATTTTTGGTGCAATTGAGGAAAAAGATGGCCGCGGATTTCCCCGGATTGGATCGGATGAAATAAGGGAAGAGAAGCGAGTATTGCTGCACTGGATGGCGGTGATTTCGTGTGCGATGCATGGTGTCGGGAAAATCTGGAGGGGTGGGGTGTCTGAATGTTCACAGGGTGTGCACAGGAAATGCAGAAAGGCATCGGCCAATGAAACAGCGATGAGCGGCTGGCATTCGCGGTCAGAGTTTTCGTTAGGCAGTAGACGGTGATGCTGCGCCGGACGGTTTCGCGAGCCTCTGTCGCAACCACGCTGCGAAGGGAACGGCGAAAAGTACGGCCCAGAGAGCCAAGCCTCCGATATACGCTAGCAGCATATCCTGTTCTCGGCGCTCCTCTGGGGTGAGGCCGAATAGTAAGCCGGCGGCGAGTACGCCGAAAGCCAGGACTAGGACCACGCTCGGAGTCAGAGCAAGTGGCCGCACTCGCTTGCGCCCAAGAAATGCGTCCAGGCCAAAGCCGACGTAAAACCAAGCGGGCAGCGCGAAAAGTGGATACGTCAGACAGTGCCAGGCGGCGGGACCGATGGAACTGGGAGACCAAGAGGGCTGTCGTGCGATCGCGTAGCAGATCAGTGCATCCACAAAGTGAGCTGGAACATTGAGAATGATGATCGGTTTTTCCACCAGCAACGCTGCCCCCGTGAAAGCGAGGCTCAGGAAACTGTTTGACTGTAGTACCAGGCTGGTAGTTGTTGTTTCGATGGAGATGCTGTCTGATCCGTGCGCTGAAACTTTGAATGAGTAGAAGTTGAGGGCTGTCAGTTCGAACAAAAGTCCGAGTGAAAAGGCGACTGCCGCAATAGGCAAGAGCACGGTGTATGAGCGGACAAGCGGCTTCATGCCTTACTCCCTACGAAATGTCGGACGACCGACAGGATCATAGGTGAGTCGGAGTGCGAGAGCAATATGCTCTCGCGACAGCCGGCGAGACGCCGGCGCTACTTCCTGCTGAACCAAGTGAGGAGACGATGCTCGAATTCTTTGGGGGCGGTGCTGAGTGCGCCGCAGTGGTCGGCGGCGGGGACTTGCCAGAGTTGGGTGTTGGGGGCGTGGGTGTGGATGAGGAGGGAATGGCGGAGAGGAATGTTGCTGTCGAGTTGGCCGTGAATCAGGAGAATCGGGATCGCGGTCGCGGCAGCGGAATTTTCTGGGGAGATATTTTGCATATCGAGGTGGTATTTCAGACGCGCGCGAAGGAAGGCGATTTCGACTAACGGGCGCAGGATGGTTCGTCCTACCCTGGGACCCAGGTGGAAGGGTTGTCCCATGCGGTCGTAGGCGATCTCGCGAAAATTGGCGAAGGGAGATTCGGCGGCTACGGCGCAGAAGTGCGGATGAGTGTCGAGCGATTGGAGGAGCTGCGCGGCGCCCATGGATTCGCCGAGGGCGTAGATGCAGTGCGGATGATCTTGCGTTGGTTGAATCTGGGTTTCGAGAAAGTCGGTCCACTGGTGAATATCGTTGCGTTCGAGGAGGCCGTAGGTGGCGAGTGGGCCGTCGCTCACGCCGTGAGCGCGGGCGTCGGGGAGAAGGACGGTGAATCCGTGGGCGAGGAGGAGTTGGGCGTATCCGAGCATGCCGAGACGGTTGTCGCCGAGGCCGTGGAGGAGTAGGACCGCGTCGCCATTGGGGTGGTGGGGATGGATGAGCCAGGCGCGCAGCGTTGCGTGGTCGAGGGTCGTGATGGAGACGTCAGTGAGGTCGGCGCCGAGAGCGCGGGTTTCGTCGCGGACTGCGGCGATTTCGTTTTCGGTGAGCGGGCGGCGGGCGGGGTGCAGGGTGGCGTCGGCCAGGGTGATGCCGCCGATGGTGCAGAGCGTGAGGTAGAGGATTAGGGCTAGGAGGACGTAACGGGAGCGGCGGGATCGGAGCATGGTCTGAGGGATTGTACGGGG
>JBEKWZ010000390.1:0-4480 GCA_049512555.1 Candidatus Sulfotelmatobacter sp.
TAAAAAATCCGGGCGCCATCGGTGGCAGGACGCACCAGATAATCCAGGCCGCCGGCTTGCGTAACCCGAAAGACATCGGTGATTTGCGGATCCGGCGCAGGGTTCAGCCACCAAATGGTGAACAACAAAAGCAGTGTGGCCGCAAAGATGATTCCTCGAATCCACAACGCATGAGCCGATCGGATCTTCGCGATCTCATCCTCCACCGAGGCCGATCCGGAGGAGAGCACCGGGGCTGCGACGGTAGACCCAGCCGAGTTCCCGCTCGAACTCATCATTACTTCCACCGGAGTCAGAAAGCGGTAGCCACGGCGGGGAATGGTCTCAATGTAGCGTGGCTTGTCCGCTCGATCGGAGAGCGCGTCGCGAAGTTTGCTGACGGCGGTGTTCAGTCCAGACTCAAAATCGACGAACGTCTCGTCGGGCCACAACCGACTCTTCAGTTCCTCGCGTGTGACCAGTTCTCCCTGCCGTTCGGCCAGCAGAGTGAGGACGCGCAACGGCTTTTCCTGCACACGAATGCGCGACCCGTTCTTGCGAACCTCACCGGCTGCCAGGTCGACAACATAAGGACCAAATTTGAGCATGGACGGACTCGAAGCCTGCTCTTAGTGAGCGATCCTTGGGGGACAGCTACGAATTCGCCACAATCTTAGCACGGAAAACCGCTTCCGCAAGGGCCATTTCAAACCGCGCGAAGTCCGATTAACCGTCTTGTTATCTGTCCTTTAACTGTTAAGACTTAGTACAGAACTAAATCTGACCCGGTCGATTGACCTGATTACGAAATCAATGCATCCTCGTGCCCACTTCGCAACGGGATTACATGGGGGCACATTGACGAAAAACTTCTGGAAACGTTCAGCCGTACTTCTGCTTTCCACTCTAGGACTTCTGGCCGGGGCTTACGGGCAGATCACGCCCAGCGACGACACCTACGTCGTCCAGGCAGTTCGGCCAAACAGGGCGCCGACGCGTTACTCTCCGTCACGGGTTCCGCGACCGCAACGGAGAATATCACCTACATTCGCTTCAATGTTGGGTCGGTTCCCGCCGGGACAATCATCAGTCAGGCCACGTTGAAGGTCTACGTTATTGGCATCGCCACGGCTGGGAGCTTCTATGTCGAGCCCGTCGTCGACACTGGCGGCAAATGCAACACCACGTGGACGGAAGCCACGCTCAACAGCGCCGCCACCACTGAGCAGCCCTGCCTCGGGGCTTCTATTGCTGGGCCCATCGCGGTCACCACGGCGAACCAGTACATTCTGATCCCCATCACTGCGACCGTTCAGGACTGGATCAACGGCCAGCCCAATTACGGCATTGCCCTCGTCGCCGACTTCTCGGCCGGTAAATTCAGCGCCACTTTCGACAGTAAGGAGAATGCAGGGACAAGCCATCCTCCCGAGCTGGACATCGCTTACGAGGGCGGTTCGAGCGGCGGCATCACGGGTGTGACTACCGGATCGAGCAGCGGACTGACCAGCGGCGTCACCAGCGGCAACCTGAATCTGAGTCTGGAATCCTGCGGCATCGTCGGAGAGATCCTTCAATGGAACGGCACGGGGTGGGCTTGCTCCCCAATGAGCCTGAGCAACGAGTTCGTGCCTTTGACCGGGGGCACGATGACTGGAACCCTGAGTGTGCCGGTTCTCTCGGGCGGCGGGTCGGCGGGGAACCTGAGCATCACGTCCGCTACGGACATCAACGTGAAATCTGGCGAAACATTGGAGCTATCTGCACCGGCATCGCTTACTCTGTCGTCGGGCAACTCCGCGATTACCATGTCGCCGGCCGAGATTGCCATGTCTGGGTTCGTCGACCTAACCCAAGCGTCGCCGGTTCTTCTTGGATCAGCTAGCGCGAATTCCTTGAGTGCGGGCTCCATAGTCGCCGGCAGTATAAACAACTCTACTGGCGGCATCACGCTGCCTCCTTTTGGCCCGAGCCCGACCATACCGCTTAATTCCCAGCCGCTGATATTCCAAGGCGTTTCCCCTAACTCTTCGAATTATCCGGATCAGCCGTTCTTTCAATGGCAGCTCGAGCCCGCCGGAGTCAACACCGCGACGCCTTCTGGCACACTCAATCTGCTGTATGGCCCTGACTACACCACAAACAGCGCGCCGGGGGAGACCGGCTTATCCATTGCGGGCAGCGGCATCATCCACTTTGCGTCCGGGCAAACCTTCCCAGGAGCCGGCGGGGGCAGCACGATCACGGGAGTTTCTGCGGGCTTGGGACTTCTTGGCGGAGGCATCAGTGGCGTGATCCCGCTGAGCGTGGACGAACAAGTCGTTGCCTTCCAATCCGATCTCAGCACCGCCGTCGCCAACGGCGTCAGCACGGCCGAAACTTTTGCCACGAACGCCGCGGGAAACGCGCAGAACAATGCGGACCAGTATGCGGATCTCGTGTTTCTCCCTCTGCGTGGCGGCGCCATGACTGGACAGCTGAACGTCCTGGCCAACGGGCTGGCGGCGGGTGGCAATCAACTGGTGCTCGCCGGGGGTAATGTTGGCGTGGGCACGGCGACACCGGGGTTCACGCTCGACGTGGCCGGCACGGTCAATGCGGCCAATGGATTCAACCTTGGCGGCACGGTTTTCGACAGCGGCTCGCCTTCGTCGAACAACGCGTTTCTAGGCTTCGCCGGCAACAGCTCGAATCCGGGCACGGGCAACACGGCCAGCGGCTGGCAGGCGCTCGCCGCAGACACCACCGGCGGCAGCAACGTCGCCAGCGGTTATTCCGCGCTCAATAGCAACACGTCAGGAAGTTTTAATACTGCGTTGGGCGTATTTGCAGGTCAAACCGCCGACAGCTCCCCGCTGACGACCAACAACAACACTTTCCTTGGCGCGGGGTCAGAAGCGGCCAACGGAAGCATCAGCAACGCGACTGCGATCGGCTCCAATGCCGTGGTCGGAGCAAACAATGCACTGGTGCTGGGCTCGATCGCGGGCCTGAACAGTGCTACAAACAACACCAACGTCGGCATCGGCACGCCCACACCCTTGGCCACGCTCGATGTCGAAGCGCCAGGCGCTACGACGCCCTTGGTCAACTTCTTCACCACGTCGTCGAAATCGGGGATCTTCACGGTGATCGGCGCTACCAACATAACTGGCTCGCTCACCGTAAACGGACAAGCGATCACCGGCGGAAGCGGAGGCGGGGGCGGCGGGACGATCACGGGCGTCAGCGGAATTAACGGAATCACCGGTGGAGGCACGACCGGCAATGTGACCCTGAGCCTGGCAACCAACGCTTGCGGCACCGGAACCGCTCTCACCGCACTCCCGTTCACCTGCTCCCCGTTCGCTACCCTCGGCACCAACACGTTCCTCGCCAGCCAGGCCGTCACCGGAAACCTTATCGCGACTGGCACGGTACAGGGCGCGACATTGAATGCTACGAGCGGCTTCGATTTTAACAACGCTTTGTTCGCCTATGCCTCGGGCACAAGCATCAATGACAATGCGTACTTCGGATTCGCGGGGCTGTCCGCCAACCAGACCAACCCCGGCGATAGCAACACCGCGATCGGATACCACGCACTCGAAGTCAACGGCAAGGGCAACACCGGCGGCAATCCCCTGGCAAACGGCGCTAACTCGGCGGTCGGAGCCAACGCCCTGCTGAACAATACTTTGGGAAGCAACAACAATGCCGTCGGCTCCGGCGCCCTCGAGTTCTTGACGACCGGGGGTTCCAACATCGCCATCGGAAACTCCGCCGGGAGTGCTTTCACTTCCAGCGAAAGCAACAACATTGACATCGGCAATCGGGGAGTAGTCGGCGACTCGGGCATCATTCGGATCGGCACCGCCGGAACGCACTCCACGGCCCTGATCGCAGGCAACGTCGGCATCGGCACGCTCGCGCCCGCTGCCGCGCTCGACGTCGAAGCCGCCAGCGGGACGCCGGCGGTCAACTTCTTCACCAGTTCAACCAATCCCGGGAATTTCACCGTGAACGGCACTGCCACCGTAACCAACCTGACCGTCACCGGAAGTTGCAACGGCTGCGGCAGCGGCGGGAGCGGCGGTGGGATCTCGACCATCAACGCAGGAACAGGCCTGACCGGCGGTGGCAGCGGCTCGACGGTTTCTTTGGCCGTTAATTCGTCGGTCGTGCCGCTACTTGCGGCCGCCAACACCTTCACCACCATCCAGACGATCAATACCATCGGCGCCTACGGCGTGTCTGCACAAAGCTCGGCCGCGACCGGCACTGGTGTGCTTGGCACCGGTAACGGCTCAGGAGTAACAGGAAACTCATCCAGTTCCACGGGCTCAGGAGTCGTCGCCCAGAATTTCTCTACCTCAGGAAATGCTTATGGCGTCTGGGCCGCGAGTTCAAGCTCTACTGGGACGGGGGTACTCGGCCAGGGCGGCGGCGCTGGCGTCACCGGAGTTTCCGGCAGCGGTTATGGCGTCATGGGCCAAAGCAACGGCACGACGAGTGGCTCCTC
>JBEKWZ010000391.1:0-4475 GCA_049512555.1 Candidatus Sulfotelmatobacter sp.
CAGATTGTTCTGCGCCGCCCAGGCCGCGCCCGCAAAATAATGAACTAAAGCCGCACCCTTATGTTTGCGCTCATGGACATGATGCGTGGTTTCGACGACCGCCGGATAACTATGGTTTTCAAACTCTCCATAAGCGAGTGCCAGCTGCAACTGAATGTCAAGCGGAGCGATCGACGAAGCCTTACGCAGCGACTCTTCCGCCGCCGGATATTGCTTCAGCGCCAGCTGCGCGCACCCCAGATTCAAATAGGAATTCGGCAGGTGGTCGTCCAGCGCGATTGCCTTATCAAACTCAGACCGTGCCTGTTCGTTCTGCTCCAGCTGCAAGTACGCCGAGCCCAGCGCATTGTGGGCCGCCACATAACTGGGATAGATCTGGATTGCATTTCCCAGGTGCTCGACCGCGCTTTGTAAGTCCTTCTTCATCAACAGCTGAAAGCCCTTGTCATACTCCCGCTGCGCTTTACCCGGCGCCTTCAGATCAAGCTTGGAAACCGAAGCGCTCGGACTCTGCACCAGGCTCCCGTCTGGATTTTGCGCGTTAACAGTGAAGATATTGAAGTCCATCTCGGCGCCCAGAATTGCATTTGCTGCCATCGCACCACTGCCCATTGCTGACGTAGGGAAGTTCAGTACCTGCGCACACGTCGGGGATATCAAGCCGAGCAGGAACCCGAACCGAAGGAGCCATTTCACCATTGAATTTCGCCTCGCGGAATAATGCAGGGGGAACGTCCCGCAAAGTGTAGCGTTGAAGCCGTAGGCTGGCAAGACTGCAATTTGAAAGAGATCAGTTTTGGAGCCCACTCTCTCCAACTGCGGCGTCCTGAGCCAGCCGTTGCCGCGCACGCATCCAGTAGAATGATCCCATCGTGAAAATCGGTGTCTTGGCCCTGCAGGGAGATTTCGACGCCCACCGCCTCCGGCTCCAGCAACTGGGCGCCGAAGTTGTGCTCGTCAAGAAACCCGAACAACTGGACAACATCGACGGCCTCGTCATCCCGGGCGGCGAGTCGGGCACATTCCTGAAACTCCTCGGCGACGCCGGATTCGAGAAGCTGAAGCAATTCGTCCAGGCCAAGCCCACTTTCGGCACCTGCGCCGGCGCAATCCTCTTGGCTACCGAGATCGAGAATCCGCAACAAAAGGGACTAGGCGCCCTCAATATCCGCATCCGCCGCAACGCCTACGGACGCCAGATCGACAGCTCCATCCGCGAAGGCCGCCTCGGCGATTCCCCCCTGGAAATGGTCTTCATCCGCGCTCCCAAGATTGTCCACGTAGGCGAAGGCGTAGAAATCCTCGCCACCGAAGGTAACGATAAAGCCCCCGTCGCCGTCCGGCAGGGAAGCGCCATGGCCGCCACCTTCCATCCCGAACTCTCCGACGACCCGCGCATTCACCAAACATTTCTGGACCTGGTCGGCAAGATGGATGGGCACCCATAAAGATGGACGCTCACCGATAAGATTGTCATTCCGAAGCGCGTTCTTCGCGCGAGGAACCTGCTTTTTCTTCCGGATGGAAAAAACTCTTGACAACTCATTCGCGTAACTGTAAGGTTACGCATTATGCGTCACCGTTCGGTTACATATTCGTCAGCACAAATGACCGAAGCCACGTTCCAGGCCCTGGCCGATCCCACGCGCCGCGCCGTTCTCGACCTGCTCCGCCGCGGCAGCCAGCCCGCTGGACAGATCGCCGACGCTTTCCCGGTTTCGCGCCCGGCCATTTCCAAACACCTGCGCCTGCTGCGCCGGGCACACCTGGTTCGGGAACACCGCGAAGGCCGGCATCGGGTCTACCAGCTCAATCCCGAGCCCCTGCGCGCAGTCGACTCCTGGATCGGCCAATACCGCGCCTTCTGGACGGCAAGCCTCAACAACTTGAAGGCTTTCGTCGAAGCCGAACATGCGCGGGAAACGCAAGCCGCCCGCAAACCAAAATGATCAATCTCAACTAAGAATCAATCTCAACCAAGAAAGGAAAATGCCCATGACAAAGAGACAATCACTTCGCACCGCATCGCTGCTGTTCGTGGTCACGACACTCGCCGCCCTTCCCGCTCTAGCCCAAACCGACGCCCAGAAGGCCTTTGCAGCCATCAAGACCATGTCCGGCACGTGGGAGGGCAAGATGCCCGACGGACAGTCCGGCCAAGTGACGTTCAAAGTAGTTTCCGGCGGATCCGCCGTCATGAGCGAAATCATGGGCCAGGGACCCGAAGACATGATTTCCATGTTCCACCTCAACGGCCCCAGCAAACTGCTCATGACTCACTACTGCGGAGCCGGCAACCAGCCGCGCATGCAAGCCGCAGTCTCGCCCGACGGCAAGACTTTCACGTTCACTTACTTCGACGCCACGAACCTGGCCACGCCTGACGCCGGCCATATGCAGCGCATGGTTCTCACGGTGCTCGACGACAACCACCACACCGAAGACTGGACCTTCGCCGACCACGGCAAAGAAATGAAAGAGAGCTTCGATCTCCACCGCAAAATGTGAGGATCGTGATTCGTGTCATCCTCAGCGAAGCCAAGGACCTATGCAGTTCGCGTCACGGGCAGGAATCTTCAATGAAGGAGCACCCATGACCACCACCACCATTGTCACGCCTGACCAAGACGCGGTCGTCAGTGAAATCGAAATCGCCGCTCCTGCCGCGCGAGTCTTTCAAGCCCTCACCGACGCCGACCAACTCCGGCGCTGGTTCAGCGACGCGTCCTGCCCCGTCCACCGTTGGGAAATGGACGCGCGCCTGGGTGGCCGCTACCGCTATACCACGGAGAAGGGAACCGCCATCGTCAACAACGTCAGCGAGTTCGAGTGTCACGGCGAGATTCTCGAATACGATCCGCCCCGCGTCCTGGTCTACACCTGGTTCGGCAACTGGCACGACGACGTCACGCGCCGCACCGTCGTTCGCTGGGAACTCACGCCCACCAAAACCGGTACGCACGTGAAAGTCACACACAGCGGCCTCGCCACCCTGCCCATCGCCCGCAAGGATTACAGCGGCGGCTGGACCGGCGTGGTCGAAATGCTGAAAAAGTTTATTGAAAGGTGAACGAGTGAGTGGCCCATTCTAACGTCGCGTCTTCTGCGACGTTAGAGTGGGGATTTCGCCCGTACAGATTCGTTAACGAAAGAGGAAAACACCCATGGCCACTGCCACCATCACTCCCGACCAGGACACCGTACTCGCGGAAGTCTTCATCGCCGCCCCGCCGGCCCGCGTCTTCGAAGCCATCACCGATCCCAAACAACGCGCTCAGTGGTGGGGAGTGAAAGCCACAACTCAGCACGGCGTTGTACAGTTCCGCGTTACCGGCGCTCAGTCCGATCTTCGTGTCGGTGGCAAGTGGTCCAACGACGGCGTTCGTGGCGACGGCACTCCATTTCGTCTTGAGGGCAAATACTTGGAGATCGACCCTCCCCGCCTTCTTGTCCACACCAGGACCGCCGACTTCGTGGGAGACTTTGAAACCATCGTCCGTTGGGAGTTGGAGCCTCGTGACGTGCATGGCCTGCACCCTAATGGCACGAATCGCATGGGAACCGGCACTCTGCTCCGAGTTCAGCACTCCGGTTTCGCCGGTCATGCCGATCAGGCCAGAGGACATCATCAAGGCTGGTGCGCATCCCTCGGCTGGCTGCGAGATTTTGTGGAGAACAACGTGACCGTGGAAACCCGCAAGGCTTCCTGATTCCGAAACTCCGAGGACAACCATGGCGACCGCAACCATCACTCCCGACCACGACACCGTACTTGCCGAGATCTTCATCGCCGCGCCGCCAGAGCGCGTTTTCCAGGCCATCTCCGACCCCGCCCAATTGTCGCAGTGGTGGGGCGAGCGCAGCCTGTACCGCGTCACCGAAGGCACTGCCGATCTTCGCGTCGGGGGCAAGTGGTCGAGCGATGGCGTCGGCGCGGACGGCACAAAATTCCGCGTCGAAGGCGAATATCTCGAAGTCGATCCCCCGCGCCATCTCGTCTACACCTGGACCGCCAGCTATCAGGGACAGCTCAAAACCACCGTTCACTGGGACCTCGAACCGCAGCCCATTCATAGCCTGCATCCCAGCGGGCCCAAGAAAGCCGGCACCGGAACCCTGGTTAAACTGCGTCATCAGGGATTCGCGTCCGCTCCGCCGGCAGCAGTGAGCCATGGCGAAGGCTGGAAGCGCGTCTTCGGCTGGCTCCAGGCCTTCGTCGAGCACGGGCAAACCGTCGACACGCGCCCGTAGATCAAGCCACGGATTCCGCCCGAACCGATAACGGACCGGGAAGGGCACGACTTTCAGTCGTGCCGACTGTGCGTTGTTTAGTTCGCGCTTCAACCGCTGGGGTTCGATCTCGATGCCGGCTGCACATTCGGTACCTCGGCGGCTAAAACCGGACTCATTTTCCGGCCGTAAGCGGCACGAGTCGAACTCGTGCCCTTCCCGGATTCGTCACCTTGCGCTCTCCC
>JBEKWZ010000392.1:0-4463 GCA_049512555.1 Candidatus Sulfotelmatobacter sp.
CGTCGCTGTGGAAGCTGCACGCCGATTCCGTAGTCATACTCTTGGATATGGCGAGCAGCACCATCGAAGATGCGGGCAGCATTGGCAAAACGGCCGAGCAGAGCGGCGCGGGCGCGGCGGCGCGGGCCATCCACGACTCTGCCCACAAGCTGCGCAACCACTCCGATGTCGCTGTGAAGACCCTCGCCAACGTCAGCTAGAACAACATCCTTGAAATCCATCCGCCAGGTTTCAGTGTGATGAGCGAGGGTCAGTGAGTGCACTCGCGATTTTTTCACCAACGCCGGCAGTTTCCGGCTGGAGGGATTCGCCACCTCCTCGCATTGACGTAGCATACAGCCACACCTAAAATTTCAGCCCGATGACAGAACGTCGCAGGGAGGGCACCATGTGGCGAGAGCGGACGCTGAAGATCGTGTTGGTGTTGGTGGGATTGATTTTTTCGGCTGGCATTTACCCCGTGACGGAGTCTTTATGGCACCAGAATCAGTCGATGTATGTATTTGACATGATGCTCAGCCTCTATGTCGCGCTCGGCGTTTTTCTGCTGATGGCAGCGCGTAACCCTTCGGCAAATCGCAGTCTGATCGCCTTCACGGCATGGTCGGGTTTCGCTCACGCCGCTGTTATGGCGGTGACGGCATTCTCCAAGGGGGGCTATCGCGGAGACCTGTGGGGCGTGGCTGTGCTTGTCATCATCGGAGTAGCCCTGATCGTGCTGGCTCCGGCAAAGCAGTCAGGCAATCGGGTATCGCCGGCCACAGTGTAGCTTCGCACTCCAAGAGCGCCCTGGCGCTTGATTTCGCTGGAACGTAGACAATGGCGCAGATTGAAATGATGGAACCAATGTCTTGGGGTGCAGAGCAACGAAGGTTCAGAACATCATGGGACTGGGCGGGCAATGAGGTTGAGCTGTATTGATCAGATGGTTCTCATTGGGGCGGCATACAATTGTTGAAGTAGAAGGAGTCTCCCATGGCATACGTGATACGCCACATCCTCAACGAAGGGAACGAGGTCGAATTAGGACAGAGGCTTTCAGATCAGGGCCCGTTCGATACTCGCGAACAGGCGGAACAGCGCCTTAACGAATTGGAACTGGACAGGACTAACGGAAAGTTCACGATTGAGGAACTAGTCCTCAGTTAATTGGTAGCCACTCTCCCTGGCTCTGCTGAGTTACGCGCCCCAACTTCCATGGGTGGGGCATAGCGGAGAGTCACTTTGTTCAGCGGCAGGCGCGAAGTCTATCCTCGGGCAACACTTTCTCTCGTAAATGAATCGGGCGCGGCCACGAGGCCGCGCCCTTTCTGATGGCTGAAAGCCGACAGCTTAGTTAATGTCGAACTGCTGCTGGTGCACGGCCGCGTCGCTTTTCACGATGATGGTGCGCTTGGTGAGTTCTTCCATCTCGTTCAGCAGGCGGCCGTTGTTGGACTTTAATTCTTTGGCCACGTCAGGATGCACGCGCAACATTACGTCTTCATGCTCAAGGTGCTTGGCAATCTTGCGCATCTCGACATAAATCTCATTGCAGACCGTGGTGACCGACTTCACGTAGCCGGTCGACTCGCAATACGGGCAGGGCGCGCCGATGGTGCGTTCGAGCGACTGCTTGACGCGCTTGCGGGTGATCGCGACCAGGCCGAAATCGTTGAACTGCAGAGTTTTTGACGGGGCGCGATCGTGGCGGAGTTCTTCTTCGAGGGCCTGCATGACGCGCTGGCGGTTGCGGCGTTCATCCATGTCGATGAAGTCGATGATGATGATGCCGCCGAGATCGCGCAGGCGGATCTGACGCACGATTTCTTTGATCGCGTCGACGTTGGTCTTGACGATCGTGTCTTCGAGACGCTGCGTCTTGCCGACGTATTTGCCGGTGTTGATGTCGATGGCGACCAGCGCTTCGGTCTGGTTGATGACGATGTAGCCTCCGCTCTTGAGCCAGACTTTTGACTTGAGCGCTTTGTCCATTTCCGCGGCCAGGCCGAACTGTTCGAACAGCGGCGTCTCTTTCGTATACAACTTCACCCGTTTCACCATCTGGGGCTGGAAGCGGTTGAAGAAGCGGAGCACGCGCTCGTATTCGGGTTCGGTGTCGACCCAGATCACGCTGAAGTCGGAGGTGACCTGATCGCGGAGCACGCGCTCGACGACGTTGAGATCGTGATAGATCAGCGCCGGCGGTTTGGAACTCTCGGCGCGAGTTTTGATGTCGTGCCACAGGCCTTTGAGGAATCGAATGTCAGCGCGGAGTTCTTCTTCGCTGGCGCTCTGCGCGGCGGTGCGGACGATGAAACCTCCGTGGCCGTTTTCGCGCTCACTCATGATGATGCGCTTCAGGCGCTGGCGCTCTTCTTCGGAAGAAATTTTGCGTGAGACGCCGGTGTGGTTCACCGTGGGCATGTAGACCAGGAAGCGGCCGGGCAGCGCGATGTGGCTGGTGATGCGCGCGCCTTTTTTGCCGATCGGCTCCTTGGCGATCTGGACCAGAATTTCCTGGCCTTCCTTGAGTAAGTCGCTGATCAGAGGAACCGGAGCGGATTCGCGGCGGCGGAAACGGCCACGCCCTCGATCGCCACCCCCACCACGGCGTTGGCGGTCGCGAGGGCCACCCTGGCGATCACGATCGTAGCCGGGACGCGGGCGCTGAGTGCGTTGGGTGTAACCGGCGGTTCCGGCCGGGGCGCGAACTTCGACACGGGCGTCGACCGTGCCGTTGCCGCGGGCTTCGGCGTCGAGCAGAGCTTCCGCTTCGGCCTGCGCTTCTTCGAGTTCGATTTCCTCGCTATCGTCTTCGCCTTCCGGGTGGGGGGCTTCGGCGGGATGGGCCTCGCCAGACTCAGTGAGTGACGCGTGATGAATCTCCGCGACAGTCTCGCGGGCGTCGCCGTTCAGATGTCCGGGACCGGCCTGGGTTTCTTCCTCGAATTCCTCGTAACCTTCATCGGAAGAAGATTCGTAATGGAGCGTGCCCGCTTCTTCCTCGTCGATGGTTTCTTCTTCCATGGTGCCGGGAGCGGCGAAAACGGGAGCGTCGTGATGCGAATGCGTGGACTGGTCGGAGGCGGCCACGGGGCTGTCGTGCTCTTCTTCGATTTCGATCTCCTGAGAAGATGCATTGGAAGATCCCCGCGGAAATTCCTGGATCGATTCCCGCTGCGCTTCCTCTTCAATGGCCACGATGCCCTCGCCCGGCCAGCCGAGAGAAGGTACATCGTTTCCTTCTGGACTTGCTTCCGGAGTTGCCTCGGGGCGGCGGAATTGCTGATTCCAGTCGGTCGTGGTCGACGCCGATTCCGCGTCGACTTGCTCTTCGTGGATCGCGGAAATCTCTTCGTGCTCGACCTGCTCGTGCTCGACATGCTCGTGTTGAACATGCAGGGGCTCGGCTACCGACTCGGCGGCGGCAAAGATGGGTTCGTCCTCCGGAAATGTGGCGGCCAAGGGAGCTACGGCGTCGGCAGCAGCTTCCGACTCGGCTTCAGCCACCGCCTGCCGAAGTGGCGGCGCGGGCGGCGCCGGTGGTTGTTGGGCAAAGCGCTGGTACTTCGAAATTGACTCGCCGGGCAGCAGGAACGGCTGGTATCCGGGAGGCGGACCTGAGGGCTGGGATCGGCCGGAATCGACCGGGCGGCTGGGCTCGACGGGGCGCGCGAAGCGCGGCTCCGGGCTACGTTCCGAAGCGCGGTCGAAAGTTCGATCGGGAGTTCGCTCCGGACCTCGATCGGATCCCCGATCTCTACCATCGCCACGACCGTCGCGGCGTCCACCACGGCGGCGGCGTCGGCCACGAAAACCTCCGCGGTCGCGGTTCTGCGAATCGGCGGTATTGGCTGAGTCGGTGGATTCCCCAGCAGGAGCTGGCTGATCCTCGCTGAGGGTGTCGGCTTCGAAGGTTCCCTCGTCGACAACGGGCCCCAACTCGGCTTCCGGACCGGCTGCATCCTCGGGCGTGGCAGCCGTATCGGCCTGCGTTGGCTGCTGGCGCAAATCAGGCACTGCGCGGGTTGCCGGGATGACGTCGGTCAGGTCGTCATCGTGCTCTTCCAACTCCATGAAGTCGGAAACGTAGAGGAAGGCGTCGCGCTCCAGGCCGATGTCGACGAAAGCCGACTGCATGCCGGGCAGGACGCGGGTTACGCGGCCTTTGTAGATGGATCCGGCTAAGGTGTACTCGTTCTCGCGCTCTAAGTAGACTTCCGCGAGCAGATCATCTTCGACCATGCCCACCTTGGTTTCGTGGGGGGTGGAAGAGACAAATAGTTCTTTGTTCATCAAACACTCCGGTCCCGCCGACTTTATTGTCGGACGGGCGTCACCGGGGCGGAGTCAGAAGAGGAGTGGGAGGATGAAACGAAGAGCGTCGCGATGCTGCCCCGCACGGGGGACAGACGGGGCCGGAGAGTTCTTGTCTCTCTTCCTGCCGGGTCCGCTGCACAAGCTCGGGAATCTTTTGCACT
>JBEKWZ010000393.1:0-4461 GCA_049512555.1 Candidatus Sulfotelmatobacter sp.
AATCCCATCACCGATCTCGAGCGCGCGCAGGACGTGGCGCGGCGCTACCGCTGCGAATTCGTCGACCTGTCGGGCTTCGAACTGCATCACGAGCTGTTCAAAAAAATTCCGGTCGAGTTGATGTTCCGCTACAAATTTGTCCCGCTGGAAGAGACCGCGGACGGCAAGCTGGCCATCGCCATCGCCGATCCTAGCCAGCTGATGATGATCGACGAGATCAGCCTGCTGTTGAAGCAGCGCATCATCACAAAAGTTTCCACGCTGAAGCAGATCGACAACATCCTCACCAAGACCGAGCAGTCGCAACGCGTTCTCGAAGAAGCCAGCGAAGGCTTCCAGATCATTCGCGAAGACGAGAATACGGGCGCGGAAGAAACGCTCTCGATCGACAAGCTGACGGCGACGGGCGACACCAGCCCCATCATCCGCCTCGTCGATACTACGATTTTCACTGCGCTGCAGCGGCGCGCGTCCGACATTCACATCGAGACCCGCGACGACTCGGTCGTCATCAAGTTCCGCATTGACGGCGTGCTCACCCAAGCCATGCCGCCTATCGGCAAAGAGCACCATTCCACGGTGATTTCGCGTATCAAGGTCATGAGCGAGCTCGACATTTCCGAGCGCCGCGTGCCTCAGGACGGCCGCTTCCGCGTGAAGTACAACGGGCGCGCCATCGACTTCCGCGTATCGATCATGCCCTCGATTCACGGCGAAGACGCCGTGCTCCGCGTGCTCGACAAAGAGTCGATGAGCGAAAAATTCCGCACCCTGACTCTCGACGTAGTCGGATTTGACGAGGACGACCTGCGCCGTTTCCGCCGCTACATCAAAGAACCCTACGGCATGGTGCTGGTGACGGGGCCGACCGGCAGCGGCAAGACCACCACGCTCTACGCCGCGGTCAACGAGATCAAGACCGACGAAGACAAGATCATCACCATTGAAGATCCGGTCGAATATCAACTGCGCGGTATCACCCAGATTCCGGTGAACGAGAAAAAAGGACTGACGTTCGCCCGCGGGCTGCGTTCCATCCTGCGCCACGACCCCGACAAAATCATGGTCGGCGAAATCCGCGACGCCGAGACCGCCCAGATCGCCATCCAGTCGGCCCTGACCGGTCACCTGGTCTTTACCACGGTTCACGCCAACAACGTGGTCGACGTCATCGGCCGTTTCCTGAACATGGGCGTGGAACCTTACAACTTCGTTTCGGCCTTGAACTGCATACTGGCGCAGCGACTGGTGCGATTGATCTGCGAGTCGTGCCGCACCGAGGTGCATTATTCCCCGGAAGTGATGGAAGCCAGCGGCCTCGATGCTGCGCAGTGGGGCAACGTTCCCTTATACGAAGGGCCGGGTTGCATTGAGTGCGCTGGCACGGGATTCCGCGGCCGAACTGCGATTCACGAACTGCTGGATTTGAGCGACCGCATTCGCGAGATGATTCTGGCCAAAAAGCCGACGTCGGAAATCCGGCGCGCCGCGCGGGACGAGGGCATGCGTTTCCTGCGTGAATCCGCATTGGACAAGGTGCGGCTGGGCATGACCACGCTGAAAGAGATCAACAAGGTCACCTTCATCGAGGCCATGCGGTAAAAAGTTCCGAACGATTGCAGCCACTGCTGTCGGGCCACGTCAGTCAACGATTCGCGCGGAAGGCGTGGAGCGTCGACCGTTGGTCGCGGGGCGAAGTGCCCTTTCAGCTATTGCATTTGTGAGTGATTCGGGTTCTGATTTATAGAAGGGTTTTCAAGGGCATTCTCGGGAATGAGTCCAACTTCAAATCTAGCCAAGCCTAAGCTGGCCTGCGAAATTGCCGCCGACCGGGTGCTCGCCGGGCGCCTCACCGACAAGGGAGACGCCTTGGAAGCTTCGGCGGCGCGCGAACTCGCGCCGGGCAGTGTGATTCCCGACCTGGTGGAAAACAATCTGCGCCAGCGGGACGCCGTGCGCGCTGGCATTGAAGCGGTGCTGGGCGCAGTCGCCCGCCACTCGAAAGATGTGATCGCCATCGTGCCCGATGCCGCCGTGCGCGTGATGCTGGTGGAATTCGACACTCTGCCCTCCGATCAGGAAGAGGCGCTCGGCGTGGTCCGGTTCCGCCTGAAAAAGTCGCTGCCCTTTGACGTGGAAAAGGCGAAAGTTTCTTATCACGCGCAAAAAGTCAAAGATGAAGTGCGAGTGGTAGCGGCCGTGGCCATGGCGAGCGTGATCGAGGATTACGAGCGCGCGTTCCGCGATGCCGGATTCAATCCGGGCGTAGTCGTGCCGTCCACGCTCGCGGCCCTGGGCGCGGCCAACCCGAAAAAGCCAACGCTCGTAATCAAAGTCGATGCGCACACCACCAGCATTGCGATCTTGAATGAAAGTCAGCTGCAGTTATTCCGCACTCTCGAAAACACGCGCGGAGTCACGATGACAGGCGAGCAACTGGCGGAAGAAGTTTATCCGTCGGTAGTATTTTTTCAGGACACGTACCACCTCAACATCGAACAGATTTACATTGCCGGCCTGCCCGAGTCAGGGGGCGCTGCGCCCGCACTGCGCGCTCAAACCGGAGCCGACGTGCAGGAACTAGTCTCGTCGTCGCAACTGGGATTAACCCCCAGCGGAGCAGTCCCGCGCTGGAGAATGGCAGGAGTGGTCGGAGCACTGATTTCGTAATGGCAGTGATCAGTTGCCACTGAACATATGCGTTTGGATATCAATCTCGCGAGCCAGCCCTACGAAGATGCGCAGCAGTTCTGGATACGCTGGGGCGCGGCCGTGGGCGCAGTCGCACTGCTCACCCTGGTGCTGCTGACGCTCGACATCACGGGCTGGGTCAATGCCCGCCGCGATCGCGCGGCCATCGCCGAAAAAGAAGCGATGATTGCCGACCGCGACCGGCTGCGGGTTGAAGCGGAGCGCATCCTCAACCTGCCGGAAAACCGCACCACCCGCGATGAGTCGCAGTTTCTGAACCAACTCATCGAACGCAAGGCGTTCTCCTGGACGCGCGTGCTGGAAAGTCTGGAGAAGGTGATGCCGCCGCGCGTGCACCTGATCGGGATCAGCCCGGAACTGGATGAGGACAACCGCCTCGCCTTGAAGATGTCCGTCGCTGGCGACTCGCGCGATCGGGCGGAGGAACTGGTCCGCCGCATGGAAGACTCGAACCGCTTCGCGCAGACCCACGTCACAGGGGAGACCCTTTTGCAGAGCAACACCGGCGACAACGAGCAGTTTGACATGGAAGCGTTTTATGTTCCCGAGCCGCTGCCCGCTGCCTCCGCTCCGGCCAAGTCGGATGTGAAATCGAAAACGGAGGCGAGTCCGAAGACCGCCGCGCCGAAAGGGAGTAAGCCCTGATGCCTGACCTACGGCGAACCCGAAAAAATCTCAAGACCGCGCTGGTGATGATGGCGGGCGTCGACCTGCTCGCAGCCGCTATCTATTTTTCCCCGGTCATTGGTTCCGCAGAATCGCGTCGGCAGGAACTGAATACGCTGCAGACCGAACTCGTTACCAAGACGCGCCAGGTCGCGCCACTGAAAGATCTGCCGCAGAAAGTCGTGCTGGCGAGTCATCAGATCGACGATTTTTCCAAGAAGCGCTTCCCCACCCACGAATCCCAGATTCTGACCGAACTCGGCAAACTCACCAGCACCAATGGAGTGTCCATCGAGAGGGTAAAATATCAAGTAAGAGATGCGGAAATCGGCGGGTTGCAGCCGGTCGAAATGGAAGCAGAGTTTGCCGGCAACTATGTCGCTCTTGCGAAATTCATCAACTCGCTGGAGCGGGATCAAGTATTTTTCATCATCAACAGCGTCACCCTGGGCGGCCAGCAGCAGGGCCCGGTGAAACTCGGCGTGAAGCTGGAAACATATTTGAAGGCGGGATCGTAGTGCAACTGGGACTCGAAAATAAGAAGCAGACCATGTGGGCCGCCGTGCTAGGCGTGGTGGCGATCTTGGCGTTGGCGTATGAAGTCATCCCGATGTTCATGGGATCGTCGACGGCGACTGCGAGCACAGAGTCAACCGTTCCTCCGCCGGCGGCGACGCATGCTCCGGCACGTCCGGGAACGAAAGGCAACAAAAAGCCGCATGTCGAGAATCTGGATCCGACGCTGCGCCTGGACTTGCTGGCTGCCAGCGAGCAGACCCAGTACGAGGGCAGGGGAATCAACATTTTCGTTTCGCAGCGGGAAGAGGTGGTCATCGGGAAACCGGTCGCTCCTGTGCGCACCGACCTCGGACCAAACGGAGGGTCGGCAGGGATCGGATACAGTACACCGACGATTTCAGCCCCGCCGCCCATTCCGCTGAAGTTTTACGGCTTCGCCAGTACCGTGGGAGCAGCGAAGAAGATATTTCTGAAGTCGGGCGACGGGGATGTATTTGTCGCGGGCGAAGGCGAAATCGTGGACCGCCGCTACAAAGTAATTCGCATCACACCGACCTCGGTTTC